>JANMRJ010001001.1:0-6715 GCA_031370985.1 Acidimicrobiales bacterium | reverse complement strand
TCGTGGCGAGATCACAGTCCGGCGCGTAGACGAGGTTCACGCCCATCGCCCGCAGCTCGCTCCCGATCGCGCGGCCGACACGCTCCGCAAGCGCCTCGTCGCCGGTCGCGCCGAGGGCCATCGCGCCGGCGAACGCGGTCGCGTCTTCGCCCATCGCGTGGAGCTGGCCGGTCTCGTGATCCGCGCCGATCAGGAGCGCTGGCAGGCCGAGCCGGACGGCCGCCGCCTGGAGCGAATCGGTGAGGGCACGCACCTGGCCGGCCGATCGAATGTTGAGGTGGCGGTACAGCGTGACCCCGGCCGCCCGGCTGGCGATCGCGTCGGCCTCAGCGGTCGAGAGCTCGAATCCGTCGAATGAGACGACCAGACGATCCCGCGCCGTCACCTCAGCCCTTGACCGCGCCCGCCAGCCCGCGGACGAACCAGCGCTGGACGACGATGAAGAACAGCAGGATCGGGATCACGGTCATCGTAACGCCGGCCGCGATCGCCCGGAAGTCGGACGAGAAGAAGCCCTGGAGCGCGGCCAGGCCGACCGGCAGGGTCATCCCGTCGCGCGTGTGGAGCATGAGCGACGGCCACAGGAAGTCATTCCACGACGTGACGAAGGTGAAGATGGCGACCGCCGCCATCGACGGCCGCACGATCGGCAGGAGGATCTGCCACCAGACCCGCCACTCGCCGGCCCCGTCGACCCGGGCCGCGTCGATCAGGTCGTTCGGGACGCCCCGGAACGCTTGACGCATCAGGAAGATGTTGAACGCGCTCGCAAGCCCCGGCAGGATCACCGCCGGCAGCGTGTCGTAGTAGTGGAAGAAATTGACCGCGAGGATGAAGCTCGGGATGTACGTCAGCTGGGCCGGCACGATCAGCGTCGCGAGAAGCAGGTAGAAGATCGCCTCGCGTCCGCGGAAGCGCATCTTCGCGAGCGGGTACGCCGCCATCGCCGAGACGAGGACGTTCAGGCCGGTGACGAGGATCGCGACCACGATGCTGTTCCGGAAGAACGTCAGGATCGGCAGGCTCGCGAGGACCCGGCTGTAGTTGTCGAGGGTCGGGTGAGCCGGGATCAGCTGGGGCGGAACCGACGCGATCGGGTCGAGCGGGCCCTTCAGCGACGACAGGAGCATCCACAGGAACGGGAAGACGGTCACGAGCGCGAGGGCGGTCAGGATCACGTACCAAAGCGCGTTGCCCGCCAGCTGGCGCCGCCGCCGACGCGCCCGCCGCGCGGCCCCGACGCTCAGCGCCGATGGCCCCGGCCGGGTGACCTCGAACCCGCTCATCGATCGGCGTCCTGGCGCTCGAGCAGCCGGACGTTGACCATCGAGAAGACGAGGGTGATCGCGAGCAGGATGATCGCGATCGCCGCGGCATAGCCCGCGTGCTGGAGCTGGAACGCCTCGCGCCACAGGTAGAAGACCATCGTGACCCCGGAGTCGAGGACGCCGCCGGTCCTGTTGGTCAGGACGTAGATCTCGTCGAAGACCTTGAGCGCAGCCAATGACGAGATCACGCCGACGAAGACGATCTGCGGCCGGAGCCCGGGCAGCGACACGTGCCAATGCTTCTGGAGGTCGTTGCAGCCGTCGATCCGGGCCGCGTCGTACAGCTCCTCGGAGATGTTCTGCAGACCGGCCAGGAAGATGACCGAGTAGTAGCCGATCCCGGCCCAGATCGTGAGCAGGATCGCGATCGGCAGGACGAGGCTCGGCGTGGCGAGCCACTGGATCGGGTCGTGGATGATCCCGAGCGACTGGAGGATCGAGTTGATCAACCCGGTCCGGTCGAACAGGAACCGCCACGACAGCCCGATCGCGATCGAGCCGCTGACGGCCGGCACGAAGTACAGGGCGCGGTAGATCTCGATGCCACGCAGCTTGCGGTTGACGATGATCGCGAGGGTGATCGACAGCCCGATCAGGATCGGGGTCGCGACCAGGTAGATCACCGAGTGGGTCAGCGCCAGCCAGAACGTCTTGTCGGCGAAGACGCGGACGTAGTTGCCGAGCCCGATCCAGACCGGCGGCCGGACGATGTCGTAGTCGGTGAACGAGTAGTAGACGACCGCCAGGATCGGATAGACGACGAAGACGCCGATCAGGGCAACTGCCGGAAGGAGAAAGAGGTAGGGGGTCGCACGAAAGCGGCGTGTCATCGGCTGGTTGCTCGTCGGCTCATCTTGGTCCAGACACCGCTGAGGAGGACGTCAGTGGTCAATGTCGAACGGTTGCTCGCGCTCCGACGTCGGAGGCGGAGCTCAACTGCCCGAGCTCCCGCGAGGACACGTACCGATCCATCGGAGGATTCGCGGCCCGCCGGGGGGAGAAACGACGGGCCGCGATCTGGAAATGGCTTCGGTGGTCAGTGTCGAACGGGGCGCTCGACGGCTACTTGATCAGGGCCTGGGCCTGCTTGACGGCGTCGGTCAGCGCCTGCTGGGCCGGCACCGGCTTGTCGCCGAACAGCGCGGACTCGATCGCCTTGAGGACGATCTGGTTCACGTCGGGCTTGCTGGGGATGGTCGGGACGATGTCCGCATAGGTCGCGATGATGCTGCCGGCAAGTGGCCGGGCGCTATCCTCGATCGCGGTCGAGGCGGACGAGAAGAACGGATCCTTGAACGCTTCGGGCGAGGACGGGTAGACCGAGACCGTCTTGGCGAACTGGACCATGCTCCGCGGGTTCGTGAAGAACTGGGCGAGGGCCATGGACGCGTTCGGGAACTTCGTGTCGGCCTTGACCGAGATGCTCATCAGGCCCTTGCCGGTCACGTTCGACTTGCCGAGCGGCGCCATCGCCACGGCCAGGTCGCCATACAGCTGGGCGTTGTTCGACTTGACGTCGCGGATCAGGTTCGGGCCAGTCTGGTAGAACGGCGCCTGGCCGGCCGAGAAGAGCAGGAGGCCCGTCCGGTCGTCGGTCGTCGTCAGGGTGGTGTTGTCGACGGTCCCGGCCTTGACCATGTCGACATACATCTGGAGCCACGCGACGGCCTCGGGCGAGTCGAACGTGAAGGTCTTGCCGTCAGCGCTGATCGGCTTGACGTTGCCCTCATAGACCATCTGGGCGATGAGGTCGTTGACCGTCAGGCGGATGTCGCAGACCGTCGACGCCTTCTCCTTGAGCGTCTTGCACAGGTCGGGAATGCCGTCGATGGTCTTCGGGAAGTTGGCCGGATCGAGGCCGGCGGCCGCGAACAGGCGCTTGTTGATCAGCTCGACATTGAGTCCCTGGTACCACGGGAACTGGTAGTTCTTGCCGTCGACCAGCTGTTCCTTCCACAGGCCGGGGTAGTAGATGTCCTTGACGGCCTGGGGGACCTTGTCGTCGAGGTTGAGGAGCAGGCCCCGCGACGCGTAGTCGGAGACCCAGCCCTCGCTGACCGACAGGTTGATGACGTCCGGCGCGCTGTTCGCGGCGAAGGCGGCTTTCAGGTCGTCCTGGAAGGTCGCCTGGTGGTCGGCCCAGTTGACCTTGACGCCGGGGTAGGTCGCCTGGAAGCGGGCGATGGTGTCCTTGATGTAGCCGTCGAAGGTCGGCGACAGGTAGAACGTCCAGAAGCCGATCTCGGCGTTCGGCTCGACGTTCGGGATCACCGCCTCGGCCGGATCGGCCGCGAGCGGTGCCGCCGAGGCGGCCGCGGCGGGCGCGGACGCACCGACCGACGCCGGGGCGCTGGAGGTCGCGGGCGTGCTCGCGGCCGGGGTGCTCGTCGGCGACGGGCTCGCGGCCGCGTTGCAGGCGACGAACAAGAGGCTCGTCGTCAGGGCCATGGTCAGGGTTCGCTTCAGCTTCACCGGTGTGCTCCTCCTCGAATGGACTCCGCAAGTTCGCGGTCGGCCGCAGCGCGGCCCGATTCCCTCAACCGACGGTTTCGCGTGCGACCACCCCCTTCGTGTCGCGCCCGAGCAGGGCGATCGCCCCACGCGTGCCGACGTCATGGTCCGAACCGACGAGACGAACGTCGGTCTCGGCCAGGAGCTCCGCCGCGAAGGGTGACGGCGCTCCGATCCGGTCGAGGCCGGCCTGGACCCGCTCGAGGAGCGGCTCCCCGGCCCGGCTGATTCCGCCGCCGATGACGACGAGCTCGACGTCGTAGGCGAGGACGAGCTCGTGGACCATCCGGGCGATGGCCGCGGCGGCGCGGTCGACGATCCGGCCGGCGGCGAGGTCTCCCGCCGCTGCGGCGGCGAAGACATCGGCGGCGGTCGGGTCGGCGGTCGAGGTGAGGGTGGTGGATTCGCCGCTCGTTGCGGCCGATGCGACAGCCTCGCGGGCGGCCCGGGCGATCCCGGCTCCGGCCGCGATCGTCTCGAAGCAGCCGTGCAATCCGCAGGCGCAGGCCGCGCCGTCGGGATCGAGAACGACGTGGCCGATCTCGCCGGCCAGGCCGCGGACGCCCCGATGGAGCCGCCCGTCGAGGACGACGCCGGCCGAGATGCCGGTCCCGATCCCGAGGTACACGAGGTCGTCGGTCGGGCCGAACGGCGCTTCGCGATGGAGCCCGACGGCAGCCGCTCGGACGTCGTTCTCGATGACGCACGGGACGCCGAGGGCGGCGCTCAACCGGCGCCCCAGCGGCAGATGCTGCCAGCCCAGGTTGACCGCGAAGGTGACGTCGCCGTTCGTGCCGTCGACCCGGCCCGGGACTCCGACGCCGACGGCCGCGACGTCGGCCAGCACGGCGCCGGCCTCGGCCACCGTGTCCCGGATCACGGTCGCGATCTGGGCGATCGCCACGTCCGGCTCCGAGGAGGCGGCGGGCACATGACGGCGGGCGCGGACCCGATCGGCCGCGTCGACGACGAGGACCGCGATCTTGCTGCCCCCGATGTCGACCCCGACTCGGAGGAACGGCGCCCCATCACGCTCTCCGGGGCCCGGATCGCCGCCGGTCGCTGACGTGCTGGTCCGGGTCGTCATCGGACGAGGCTCAGGCCGAGCTCGCGGGCGACCAGGAGCGCCGACGCGCCTCGGATCACCACGTTCGTGGTCGGCCGGGCGACCGCGATCTCGACATCGTCGGCCAGCAGGGCGAGGGCCCGGCTGCCGGCCTCGCGGCGGACGGCCGCCAGCCACGGCTCGCCGAGATCCGTGACCGGGCCGAGGAGGACGATCCGCCTGATGTCGAGGGCACCGATCAGGCCGGCGATCGCCCGTCCCAGCGCCGCGCCCGCTGCGTTGGCGATCGCGAGCGCCCAACCCTCGCCGGCATCGATCGCGGCGCGTATCGCGCCGAGGTCGGTTCGACGACCGGTGGCGGCGGCCGCCTGCGCCTCGATCGCGCGCATGCCGGCGACGGTCTCGAGGCAGCCGGTCCGGCCGCACCGGCAGAGCGCTCCGGCGTCGTCGACGACCACATGCCCGATCTCGCCGGCACCCGAGCCGTCGCCCTGGAAGAGCGCGCCGCGCAGGATCAGCCCGGCGCCAACGCCTCGACCGACCCGGATCGCGATCAGGTTCGGGACCCGGTCGCCGCCGGCGTAGGTGTACTCGGCGAGCGCGGCCGCCTGCGAATCGTTGGCGACGTTGACCGGCACGGCGTAGCGCTCGGCGACGATGGCGCCCAGGGGCAGGTCGCGCCAGTCGAGGTTGACCGCGCGCCGGATCGTCCCGGTTCGGCTGTCGACCAGGCCGGGTGTGCCGATCCCGATCCCGAGCAGCGGCGCGGTGCTGCCATCGAGGAGCTGGTCGAGGAGATCGAACACGAGCGTGAGGGCCGCGTCTCCGTCGCGCCCGTCGACGGCCAGCTCGACCGTCCGCCGGATCTCGCCGCGGAGGTTCACCAGCGAGCCCGCGAAGTGCTCCTCGCCCAGGTCCAGCCCGACGACAAGGCGGGCATCATCGTGGACCTCGAGCAGGATCGGCGCCTTGCCACCACTCGACGGCCCGCGCCCGACCTCGCGAACGACGCCTTCGTCGAGCAGCGATGCGACGACGTCCGAGACGGTCGTCCGGGTCAGGCCGGTGAGGCGGGCGACCTCCGCCCGGCTGATCGGCCCGAGGTCGTAGAGCGTGCGCACGACGAGCCGCTCGTTATGGACGCGGGTCTGCCGATGGGTCGCCTTGGTCGGGAGCGCCATCGGCCGGGTCGTGCCTCCTCACCGGCCGATCCGCGCGCCTCCGCGCGGACTTCGTCCAGTCGATGGACAAAGTGCGCCTCCCGACGCTGCTTTGTCAAGTCGCTGGACAAAGATCGGCTGCTTTGCACCGGGTGCGCCAACCGACGGCAGAGCCGGCCTGGCATTGCCCAGATCGGGCTCCCGGCCGCTGGAACATGCGTGTGGCGCATCGACGGACGGCTGAACGGCCTCGATCGAGCCGCCGACCCGCCGTCGGGTGTCGTTTGACGCGCCGGACGCGAGCTGGGCGACGCGCGAGCGGGTCGGATCAGTCGAGGAGGGCGCCGGCGGGGATCGTCAGGAACTCGGTGAACGTGTCGTCGAGGACGAGGCCGTCGAGCAGCTCCGCAGCGTCGCCGAGGTGGCCGCTGCCACCGTCCGGCCCGCCGAGCGACGCGAGCTCCTCGTCGCGGATCGCGCTGTAGAGGCCGCCGGTCACGAACCGGCCATCCTCCATCTGGGCACCGCCGACGCGCCACTGCCAGAGCTGCGAGCGGGAGATCTCGGCGGTCGCGGCGTCCTCCATCAGGTTGTTGATCGCCACGGCACCGTTGCCGGCCAGCCACGAATCGAGGTACTGGAGCGCGACC
>JANMRJ010000968.1:0-8310 GCA_031370985.1 Acidimicrobiales bacterium | reverse complement strand
TCGTCCTTCTTCTGCCCGTCCTCCTGGTGACTGCCTGGCTGCTGTTCGTCCTTGTGGAGCGCCGGACGGTGAAGGCCAGCTCATCGGGTGGTCTGTGGGGTCACCATGTCTTGTTCCCCGGCAGGTCCGAGAGCAGGGCCGCGTAGATGGACGACCTCGCCGCCTCCCTCCTCGTCGTTGACGATCCGCTGCCCAGCCAGGCCCCTCCGCCCGCCCCTGGCGGCGCCGTCGCAGGCCGGGGCTGCCCTGACCGGGGCGGCCATGCCCGACTGGGCCGGAACCTCGGCCTACTGGTTGGCAGCCAGGCATTGACCTGGATCCTGAGCATTGCCTGGACCGCAATCGTCCCCCGGCTGCTCGGGCCCCGGGAGATGGGAGTTCTGGTTACCGCAGGTTCAGTTGCCGGCATCTTCGGGATCCTTCTCGGCGAGGGAACCAAGACCTTCCTCGTTCGGGAGATCGTGGCCCGGCCGGACGGGGCGCCCGGGCTGGTGGGGACGGCCATCTCCCTACGCCTGTTGATGTTGCCGGTCTTCTTTGGAGCGGCGATGGCCTACAGCCACTTCGCCGAATACGGCGGTAATACCACGTTGGTGCTGGCGTGCGCGATGGGCGCCGTCTTTGTGGTACTCCTCGCTGAACCGATCCAAGCTGCGTTCCAGGCGCAAGAACGGATGCAGTACCTCGCGTACAATTCGGTGCTCGACGAGGTGGCGCAGTGCATCCTGGGCATCGGGATTGCTGTGCTCGGCTTCGGTGCGCTGGGCCTGACCGCCGGTTCGCTCGCCGTCGCTGTGCTGATGCTCGTCCTGAACCTCAAGTGGGCACGTACACAGGTAGCCGTCGAGCTCCGGTTGAACCTCGAGCGAGCACGCACGGTCATTCGTGGCAGCGCGTCCTACTGGGCCTACGGCCTGTTCTTCATGTTCTACCTGTGGATCGACACCATGATCCTCTCGCTGCTGGCCGGGCCCGAGACGGTGGCGTGGTATGGCGTCCCGACGAAGCTCTTCACGGCGCTCATGTTCATCCCGGTCATTGTCTCGACCGCCTGGCTCCCTCGACTCGTCGCCGCGTTCGAGCGGCGCCCGGAGGATCTGCCGCGGGAGGCCCGGCGCCCGATCGAGCTTGTCGTCATCTTGAGCCTGCCCATCTGCGTGGCGACCGCGCTCACGGCGGGGCCGGTGCTCGACCTGCTCTATGGCCACCGCTACGCGAGCGCGGCTCCAGTGATGACGATCCTTGCCTTCGTGATCCCGCCGATGTACCTCAACATCATGCTCAACCAGGTTCTGATTGCCGCGAAGCGGCAGGTGGTCTGGACATGGGTCATGGCGGGTGCCACGGTCGTGAATCCCCTCCTCAACGTGCTGATCATCCCGATCTGCCAGCGGCGGTACGGCAACGGCGCCATCGGCGCCGCCCTGAGCCTGTTGATCACCGAGCTCCTCATCGTCGCCATCGGTATGAGGATCTCCGGGAGCAACCTTTTCGGTACGGCGTCGCTGCTACGGGTGGCCAAGGCTTTCGCCGCCTCGGGGGCGATGTGGGCCGTGATGGCAGTCGCCGCTCCGTTGGGCTTCGTGCCAGCGGCGGCCCTCGGGTTCGCCGGCTTCATCGGGCTTTCGCTCCTTCTCAAGCTCCCAACAGCCGATGAGTTAGGCGCAGTCCAGACCGCTGCTCGGCGATTCGCTCAGCGGTTCGGGCGCAGCCCGGTCCCGGCGACGCCGGGCGACGCGATGAACCCGTCCGTGGGGACGGACGGGTGATGCGGCCAAGGCGGGCGTTCCTGGGCACGGCCGGATCGATGCATGGAGCGGCACTCGACGATGCCGTGAGTCCGCGGCCAAGGACGGTCATGCTGGTCTCGGCCCGGGTCGAGGCTGGGTTCCGCTCGGAGGTGGCCGCCGGCTCCCGCCCCTGCCCTGAGTTCCTCCGTCTCGAGGACCGTCATGGCGTTCGGCTCCTCGACCTGACCGCGCTCGGTCCTGACACCGGGCACCGCTCGGCCACGAGGTCGTTGCGACACGTGGGAGCCGCGCTCGGTGAGCTCCGAACCGCAGATGTCGTATTCTCCGACGGCGAGCACTTGGGCATACCGCTCGCGCTCGCGATGCGTCTCACGAGGCGACGTCGGCCGCACCTGGTGATCGGGCATGCGCTGGCCACCAGGGCGAAGGTCCCGTGGTTCCGCATCGCGAGAGTCCAGCGGGAGATCGACAGGATCATCGTTCATTCGCCGAACCAGGTCCTCGAGCTGACCAGCCGTCTCCGGTTGCCGGCATCCGCGGTGCGCGTGGTCCCCTATGCGGTCGACACCGACTTTTGGCGTCCCGGGGATGGGCGCGAGGAGAACCTTGTCGTCAGCGCCGGCCGCGAGCACCGTGACTACGAGACCCTCGTCGCCGCGTGCCCGAGCGAAACGAGCCTTTTCATCTCCGACAGCAGTGCCCACTCCCCGCACGCGGCACGCCGCCAGCCGGCCGTGTGGCCGCCGAATGTCATCCACCGCAGTGTGAGCTTTCCCGAGCTCCGTGACCTCTACGCGAGGGCCAGCGTGGTGGTCGTGCCCCTGGTCCCGACCGCCTTCTCGTTCGGCGTGACGGCCGTAATGGAGGCGATGGCCATGGGCAAGGCGGTGGTGGCCACCCGGACAGATGGCCTGGCCGGCGTCGTCGAGCACGGGCGGACGGGGCTGCTGGTCGACGCACATGATGCTGATGGCTTGCGGACGACGATTGTCCAGCTCCTGGACAACCCAGAGAAACGCCTCCGGCTTGGGGCCGCCGCCCGCGCCGAAGCGACGGCCCGCTTCGGCCTTGATATGTTCGTCGATGAGATCGCCAAGAACCTCGGTGAGATCGCGGCACCGACCGGAACGGGCCTGTCATGAACGCGGACCGGTTGCGCGTACTTGTGGTGTCTCCGGCCGTGCCGGCGCCGTTCTGGGGTTTCGGCACCCGCGTCTACCAGCTCGTGCGCCAAATGGCCGAGCGTCACGACATCACGGTGCTGACGTACGCCGCCGAGCCCGACGGGCCCGACGTGGGGGTCCTGCGGGCGGTGTGCCCCGATGTCCACGTCGTCCGACGTGAGAACAACGACCGCACTTTGCGGCGGCGGGGTCAGCTGCTGTCGTTGGCGTCCCGGATGCCCTTCAGCTGTTCAGATCTCTATTCCGACGAGATGCAGGCTGCCCTTGATCGCCTCCTGGCGGACCGGGCTTTCGACATAGTGCAGCTGGAATCGAGTCAGCTCCGCTGCTTCCAGCTCCCCGCCGACCAGATCGTTATCCTTGACGAGCACAACATCGAGTACGAGTTGCTGGCCCGGATGCAGGAGGGCGAGCGATCGCCGTTACGCCGGCTCTTCAATCGGCTGGAACACCGGAAGTTCCGCCGGCTCGAGCTGGGCGCGTGGACGGATGTCGCCGGCGTTGCGCTGACATCCGAGCGGGAGGAGGTAATCGTCACGGTGGAGGCCCCCGGCACGCTGACGGCGACTGTTCCCAACAGTGTCGATGTTGACTTCTTCCGTCCGTCCGAGGTCGATCCTGAGCCGGACACGATCGTCTTCACCGGCCTCCTTTCCTATCGGCCCAATCTCGACGCGGCCCTGTACTTCCTAGATGAGGTGCTCCCGCTGATTGTCCGGCAGCGGCCGGGCGTCGTTGTCACCTTCCTCGGCTACGGCGAGGAGTCTGATTTGGAGCGACTTCGGCGACCGGGCGTCGTCGTCCCCGGGCGCGTTGATGACATTCGTCCGTACGTCGCACGGTCCTCCGTCGTCGTGGTCCCGCTCCGTATCGGTGGTGGGACCCGATTGAAGGTGGTCGAGGCCTTGGCCATGGGCAAGGCCGTGGTATCCACGACCATCGGGTGCGAAGGGATCGCGGTTCGAGACGACATCCACCTGCTGATCGCCGACGATCCGGGTACCTTCGCCGAGGCGGTGATCGGTCTGCTGGAGCGGCCGGAGACCGGGCGACGCTTGGGTGCGGCGGGCCGGCGGCTGGTAGTACAGGACTACTCGTGGGCCCTGGCCGGCGCTCGGCTCGAGGCGCTCTTCGTTGCCGCTCGGGCCTGTCGTCCCGGCGCGACCGTCCCCCGGGTTCTCGCCGACCCCTTGGCGTCGGCATGATCGTGAGGGCCATCGAAGTGGTCATCGCCGGCCTCGGCGCTGCTGGCGCCCTGACCACTCTCTATCTCCTCCTCCTGGCGGTGGCCGCCCTCTTCTATCGATCGGGGACACCGACGGCGACGCCCACGCAACGCCTCCTTGTCGTCGTCCCGGCCCACAACGAGGCTGACCTCATCGGGCGCTGCGTACGCTCCCTTCGCGACCAGGACTACCCATCGGACCTGTTCGAGGTGGTGGTGGTGGCGGACAATTGCACAGACGAGACGGCGAGCATCGCGGTCGCCGCCAGCGCCACAGTGCTGGCGCGGGACCAGCGGGCCGCGCCGGGGAAGGGCCAGGCATTGCGGTGGGCTTTGGATCAGCTTCTCGTCAGCCGACCGATGGTCGATGCGTTCGTCATCGTTGATGCCGACTCGGTGGCATCGCCACCGCTGCTTGCTGCGCTTGCCGGTCGGTGCGATACCGGCGCAGAGGTGGTGCAAGCGGAGTACCTGGCGCTGGTTGACGACGGGTCGCGCCGGTCCGAACTGCGTGCTGCGGCCCTCCTCCTGTTCCATCGGGTCCGCTTCTCCGGTCGAGCGGTGCTGGGGTTGCCCTGCCATCTGGTTGGGAACGGGATGCTTTTCACCAGACGAGTCCTCGAGCAGCATCCCTGGGGCGCGTTCTCGAGCACTGAGGATCTTGAGTACTCGACCGACCTTCGCCTCGCCGGTATCCTCACGACCTTCACGGCGGACGGGACCGTGTGGGGCCCGATGCCCACCGGTGGGTCGGCGGCTCGCACTCAGCGGCTCCGGTGGGAGGGAGGCCGCTTCAATGTGGTCCGAACGCGGCTGCCGCAACTGCTCCGGCGGGGCATGGTCGAACGCCGGCTTGACTTGCTTGAAGGCGCCGTCGACCTGGCCATCCCTCCCCTTGGGCTGCTGGCGGCCATACTGCTCGCCGGCGCCGTAAGCGTCGGCACGTGCATCCTTCTCCTCGGCACCTCGTCGTGGGTCCTGGCTCCGTGGATGGTCGGACTGGTGTCGTTGGTCGGCTTCGTGCTGGTTGGCCTGCGAGCCGGCCACGCCCCGGCTTCCATGTACGTGTCCCTCCTTCGGGCGCCTGAGTTCGTCGTCGTGGGTCTACTTACGCGTCTCATGCTCCTTGGAGGCCTCCGAGCGACGACCTGGGAGCGCACCGAGCGCCCGAGTGAGATCGGTCAGACCCGTTGACTGAGCGGGCTGCCCGGGTGCACCACTGGTTGGCGAGATGCGCGTGAGGCGAGCCGGCATCGCGGCCGCCGTGGTTGTCCTGGTCGTCCTGGCGTTCGGGAAGGCCATCGCAACGAGGACGCTCCCGACGGCGGCCGTCGAGTCGCCGGCCCAAGGTGGCGCCGCCCCAGTCTCGGAAGCGCCGACCTCGACGGGAATGGAGGCCGCTCCGACGGAGTCAGTGATCAGCACGCCAGCTGTGGCACCCACCACTGCAATCCCCACGACCTCGGCATCAACGACGGCCCCTGCGGCGGCGGCCCCCACGACTGCGCTGCGCACGCCGGCACCCACTCCGCCAACGGCCGCGCCGGCCCCGCCCGCCGGCGGCCTCGCCGTGAGAGTGTCAGGCAACCGGTTGGTGGACGGCGCTGGCGCCGGGCTGATCCTTCGGGGGGCGAACATGAGCGGTACTGAGTTCGTGTGCGCGCAAGGCTGGTCGGATGATGCGTACGGAGGCCAGCCGATGGCCGCCAGCTCGACCATGGAGGCGATCAAGTCCTGGCGGGCAAACGTCCTCCGGGTCCCGCTCAACGAGGACTGCTGGCTCGACATCAATGGCGTGCGCGTCGGTGGATCGGCCTACCAGCGGGCGATCCACGACGAGGTCAAGGCCGCCCACGCATCCGGGCTCTATGTGATCCTCGACCTTCACTGGTCCGCTCCCGGGTCGCAGACGGCTCTCAGCCAGAACCCACTGCCGGACGCGGACCACTCCCCCCTGTTCTGGCGGCAGGTAGCGGAGTCGTTCAAGAACGACCCCGGGGTCATCTTCGATCTGTTCAACGAGCCCTACGACTTCTGGGGCACGGGCGACAAGTGGGACGGGTGGCGCAACGGGGGCACACAGACGAGGTATGTGACGGGAGGCCAGCCGTACACGATCACCAGCAACTGGAAGACGGCCGGGATGCAGCAGCTGGTTGACGCGATCCGTGGGACTGGCGCCACACAGCCCATCCTGGTGAACGGGCTCGACTGGGGGAATGACATGAGTGGCTGGCTCGCTCATGTCCCCACGGACCCGCTGCGCCAGATCATCGCCGGCGCTCACATCTACTCTGGCCAGCCGTGCTCGTCCGTCTCCTGCTGGGACAAGGTGTACCCAGCCATCGCCGCCGCGTACCCGGTCCTGATCGGCGAGACCGGTGACTCAAGCGCGGGACCGGCGAGGTTCCTCCCCTCGTTCCTGGCCTACGCCGATGCGCATGGCTGGAGTTATTTGGCCTGGACCTGGAACGTTTGGGCTGATGAGCACAACGTCCTTATCACGACGTGGACGGGCGAACCCAATGCCGGCGCAGGTACCGTGTTTCGCGACCACCTCCTGAGCGTCAGGTAGCGCTGTCGTGGCCCTGAAAATATCGGTTTGCGTCCCCACCACCCGCCCCGACACCGTCGGGGACACCATCGCGTCGATCCAAAAGCAGGACTGGCCGGACTGGGAGCTCCTCGTTGTGACCCAGGTGGCCTCGACTGAACTGCGGTCCTTCATCGACACCGCCGCGGCCGACGACGGCCGTATCCGTCACATCGCCCTCTCCGGGCGGGGGCTAAGCCTGGCCCGGAACGCGGGCGTCGACCATGCCACCGGTGAGGTGGTCGCCATGATCGATGACGACGCCGAGGCTCGTGAGGACTGGCTCAGCACCATCGCCGCGTGCTTCGCCGTCGATCCGGCCCTGGGTCTCGTGGGTGGAGCGGTACGCCGGCCCCCGGGCGATGACGGGAAGGGGAACTGCCCGACGTGCGAGCCCGAGGAGATCCGGTATGTCGGCAGGTCTGGCGTCGCCGCGCCTGAGGGCTGGGACTGGATTGGGTGCAATTTCGCCTTCCGGCGTGAGCTGGTGGACCATTTCGGCCCCTTTGATGAACAGCTCGGAGCCGGCGCTCCCTTCCCGAGTATGGAGGACACCGATTTCAAGCTCCGACTGGAGGCTGTCGGTGTCCCGATGCTGGCGACGCCTCGGTCTGTGGTCTTCCACACCCACGGCGTTCGGAAGGGGCTGGATGCCCGGCTTCATCACCAGAGGAACTACTCGCTCGGCAAGGGAGCGATGGCCGCCAAGCTAACCATGCAGGGTGATCCGCGGGGCAACGGTTGGCGTCGGGACATGCGACGGGAGTGCCTGATCGGGTGGCTCCTGCGGGGCCGCCTCGACAAGGGCCCCTCCGAGTGGCGACGGTTCTGGTATTTCTCCAAGGCGTACCGGGCGTGCACGCGGTCCACTCGCCTCGACCCGGTACGGGGCGTGCTCGTGCCGTCAGCAGGAGCGCCAGGGGGGGAGCACCGGATTACCGACCGCTCTGCGTAATGTCGACGTGACGACATACAATGGCCGCCATGGGCAGCGCATGACCAGCGCCCCCAGCGCTGGATGTCGGCGGTCAGCGAGGAGCCGCGGATGGTAGACGCGAAGGCCGCCCTGTACCGCCGCACCGGGCCGTCCGGAGTGCAGATCGCGCGACCGGTCGATCTGGCGCGTCGTCCGAGCGTGTCCGTGGTGGTCCCCTGCTACAACTATGGCCACTACCTGCCGAGGTGCCTGAGCTCAGTGCTTTCGCAGCCAGGCGTTGATGTCGATGTCATCCTCGTCGATGACGCCTCAACCGACGACAGCGCCGCCGTCGCCCGGGAGCTGGCTGATGCGGACTCTCGCATTCGCGTGGTGCTCCATCCGGAGAACCGCGGCCATATCGCTACCTACAATGACGGTCTGCGACAGGTCGAGGGCGCCTACGTCGTCCTCCTCTCCGCGGACGACCTGCTGGTGCCCGGGGCACTCGCCCGGGCGACGGCCTTGATGGAGGCCCATCCGTCGGTCGGTCTCACCTATGGCAAGGCCCTCCCCTTCGAGGGCGACGTACTCCCTCCCGCTCGGGAAACGGCGAAGCGGTGGGTGATCTGGCCGGGCCG
>JANMRJ010000967.1:0-2458 GCA_031370985.1 Acidimicrobiales bacterium | reverse complement strand
CCGGCGAGGCCCTCATCTCGCCGGCGTTGCTCTCGCGTCTGCTACCGAAACTGGGCCGCACCCACCGCTCGATCGGCGACGACCTGAGCGACCGCGAGCGCGAGATCCTCGAGCTCCTCGCCCGGGGTTGGACGAACAAGGTCATCGCCGCGGAGCTGTTCCTCAGCGTGAACACCATCCGCAACCACGTGCAGTCGGTGCTGGCGAAGCTCCACAGCCACTCCAAGCTGGAAGCAGTGTCGACCGCGGTCCGGGAAGGGATTATCGACTACCCCAAGAGCGCCTGAGCCGCGCCGGTGGAGGCTCAGAGGCTCTCGCGCTTCCGCTCGTTCATGGCGGCTACGGAACCGAAAAGAGCCAGGGCCGCGGCGCCGAGGCTTCCGAGCAGAAAGTTGGTGAACTGGACCCGCACGTAGGACGGCACGGGGACGTTCTTGGCTGCGTACTCGTGCAGGTTGGCCCGCACCGCGAGCAGGCTCCCGATGGCGATGACGACACCCATCACCGTCGCCACGATCAGGGCCACCCCCACGACGCGGTCCTGGGACTCCGACAGTAGCTCGTCGAGCACCGACGGCATAGCGACGAGGACGACGCCGAGGACCAGGAAGACAAGGGCGGTGGCGCCGAGACCGCCGAAGGGGTAGCCGATGCGGTGGAACAGGTCGTCGGGGATGCCAACACGCTGGCGACTCTTCAAGGTCAGTCCTTCGACGATCGATGTCAGCACCTGGACGGTGACGATCCCGATGAGGGCGGTGCCCATCGTCGCCAGCAGAGAGGCCCAGCGCGAGGCGCGCTCGTCATACCCCTCGTACCCGTCGTCATCATTATCCTCGAGAACTGCGGCGATGGGGCGGTCGAGGGACGGCTTCTGCAAGGCGACCGGCTTGGGGGCCGCGGGTTCGGACTCGCCCGCCAGCGCCGGCTCGGGCTCCGGCTCGGACTCGACGACGAACCCCGCCCGCTCGGCCGACTCACCCAATACATCATCGCCCAACGTGGGCGACGGATCGCCGTGCGGCGCCGGCCGGTCGGTGGGGGTGGGGCGGTCGTCGGACTCGTTCATCCCCCTAGCCTGACCGCTGGATGACCGGCTGTCACACACCCTTGACATTCTGGGAGGCCATGACCGGCCCGGAAGGCCGGTCCAACAGGCACTCACTGGGACGCTCTCCCGAAGGGAGCGCGGACCAGTGACCGTCCGCCCCGTGAGGCCCGAGGAGCTCGCCGCGCTCGCCACGGTCACCGTCGCCGCCTACCGAGCCCTACTCGGCCCCGACATGGACGCCGGCTACACCGCCGAGCTGGCCGATGTCGCCGGCCGTGCCGCGCTCGTCGATGTCCTGGTCGCGGTCGACGACGAGGGATGCATCCAGGGCGGGGTCACTTACATCCCGGGCCCGGGGCCGATGGCGTGGTTCGACCGAGCGGACGAGGCCGGCGTGCGGATGCTGGCCGTCGATCCGACTGCCCAGCGCAGGGGCGCCGGCACCCGCCTGCTCGCCGCATGCGTGGCCCGGGCCTCGGCCGCAGGGAAAACACGCCTGCTGCTGCACACGACGGCGCCGATGACCGTGGCCCACCGGCTCTACGAGCGGGCCGGCTTCCGGCGCGACCCCGATCACGATGCGGTAGTCAGCGCCGACCTCTACTTACTCGCCTACGTGCTCGACATCGACGGGTAGGGTCAGGAACCCCGCCCGGGTGGCGGAATCGGTTAGACGCGGAGGGCTTAAACCCCTCTGGTCCTTGCGACCATGTGGGTTCGAATCCCACCCCGGGCACCGACCGTGTCCGGCGTGCAAACATGCTGGTCAGAGGGCTTTGAGCGCGTGTGGAATGGTGTGACGTATCCGCCGTGGTCCACACGCTGGTCACAGAATTTCGGACGCGCCCGGCCAGAAGAGCGCCGGACCGGCACGGGGCGGCGGTCGCGCTCAGCAGCGCCGACGACCGTCACCAGGCCCTGCGCGAGGTCATGACCGACCTGCTGGGCATGGACGAGCCGCGCCGGCGCATCGCGGCGATGCTCTCCGGTCTCGACATCCGCTACGACCTCGGAGAGGGGCACCCGCTGCTCGGGCGGCGCATGCCCGACCTCGACGTACAGACCGCCGACGGCTGGTTCGGAGCGGCCACGGTGCATTTGTAGCGGGTTCGTCGGAATCGGATCGGAGGCGCTCTGGTCGGCCACCTCCTGTGGCCGCCGTGCGGCGTCACAGAGGGATCGTCGCCGGCGTCAACATCGTTGTCGTCGTCAATGTCACTGGCACGGAGGAGCTGGTGGGCGGGATCGACGTGGACGATGTCGGCGGCACCGTCGTCGTCGTGACCTCAGGCTCGGTCGTCGTGGTCGTCGCCGGCTGGGTGATGGCCGGCGCCGTGGTCCCGGTGCCCGTCGGGGTGGTGATCACGACTGGCGCCCGGGTGGTGGCAGTGGTCCCGGTACCGCCGG
>JANMRJ010000939.1:0-3058 GCA_031370985.1 Acidimicrobiales bacterium | reverse complement strand
TGGGACACCGCCTTCAGGGCATCGACATCAAGGCCGGAGTCGATCTCGTCGAGGACGGCGACCTTCGGCGCCAGCACCGCCAGCTGGAGGGTCTCGTTACGCTTCTTCTCGCCACCCGATAGGTCGACGTTGAGCGACCGGGCCAGCAGCGCCGTGCTCACCCCGATGCGCACCGCCTCGGCGGCCACCAGCTGGGCGACCTCGGCGGTAGCCCGGCCTTGGGGGGCAAGGGCGGCGGCCATGGCGTCGCCGAGGGACACGCCGGGCACCTCGGTCGGGTACTGCATGGCCAGGAAAAGGCCGGCCTGGGCCCGCGCCCACGTCGGCATGCCGAGCAGCTCGACGCCGTCGAGGGTCACGCTGCCCTCGTACACCTCATAGCCGGGGCCGCCCATGATGACGTGGGCCAGGGTCGACTTGCCCGACCCGTTGGGGCCCATGACCGCATGGACCTGGCCGCTGGCCACCTCGAGGTCGACCCCACGCAGGATCTCCTTGCCATCGACGCCCGCCCGGAGCCCACGAACAATGAGACTGCTCATGCTTCGCCTACTTCCACGATCACGTCGTCACCTTCCACCCGCACCCGGTAGACGGGCACCGGCACAGTGGCGGGGAAGGACTGGGGCTCGCCGGTGACGAGCGAGAATGTGCTGCCGTGCTTCCAGCACTCGACTTCCTTGTCGTCGCCCCAGATCTCGCCCTCGGCCAGCGAGAAGTCGGCGTGGCTACAGCGGTCGCCGATGGCGTAGAAGTCGTCGCCGATCCGCACGACACAGATGCGGACCTTGCCCACGTCGAAGCGCTTGGCCTCCCCCGGCGCCACGTCGGCGACCTTGCACAGCCGTTCGGTGGTCACCGGCATCAGGCGTGGCCCGTGCGAGTGCCGGCCCGCTCGGCCAGCCGGCGCACCAAGGTGCCCCGCAGGCCGGTGACGGCCTCGGACAGGGGCAGGCGGTCGAGGACCTCGCCGAAGAACCCGAGGACGATGAGGCGCTCGGCCACCTCGGGCGGGATGCCCCGGCTCTCGAGGTAGTACCGCTGCTCGTCGTCGATCGGCCCGACCGCCGAGGCGTGGCTGCACACCACATCGTTGGTCTCGATCTCCAGGTTGGGAACCGACTCGGCGCCGGCGCCCTCCGACAGGACCAGGTTGCGATTCGTCTGGTAGGCGTTGGTGCCGCGCGCCTCCTTGCCGACCCGGATCAGGCCGGAATACACCGAGCGGGCCGTGTCCGACACCGCGCCCTTGAACAGCAGGTCGCTGGTGGTCTTGGGGGCGATGTGGTCCTGGATGGTGCGGAAGTCGTGCATCCGGGAACCGTCGGCGAAGTACACGGCGGTCAGGAAGCTGGTGCCGCCCTTGCCGTCGATGCGGGAGTCGGTGCGCACCCGGGCGTAGTCGCCGCCGAGGGCCACGACCGAGGACTGCAGCGTGGCATCGCGCCCGACCCGACTGGTCTGGTAGCCGACCTGAAAGACCCGGGCGCCGAGATCCTGCACGTTGAGGTAGCGCAGGCGGGCAGCGTCGGCCACGTCGAGCTCGACGACGGGGGCGGAGAAGGCGGCCACGTCGGAACTCGACTGGTGCTCGATGACCGTGGCATCGCTGTTCTCGCCGGCCATGACGATGGTGCGGGCGAAGGAGGCGATCCCGTCGCCGTCGAGGTGGTGAACGATCACGATCGGCCGGTCGATGACCATGCCGCGGGGGATGCGCACGACGGTGGCGCCGGGGATGAAGGCGCTGTTGAGCTCGGTAAAGGCGTCGGCCACGGGAGTGCGACCGAGGAGGTCGTCGCCGTCGGGCAGGTCGACGATGTCGGCCACCACCAGGCCCTTGGCCGCCAGCGCCGGGTCGATCTCGATGCGCGTGGGCCGGCCGTTGTGGACCACGACGAGCGCCGCGCGCTCGCCGGTGCCCTCCGGCTGGGCGGCCTCGCCGGCGACGCCGGCGTCGCCGAGGGCGGGCCGGTAGGCGTCGAGGTCGAGCTCGCCGATACGGCTGTAGCGCCAGATCTCCTCCGACTGGTCGGGCAGCGACCCCGCCGAGAACCGCTCGGCCGCGGCCAGCCGCCGGGCTCGGAGCCAGTCCGGTCCGGCCAGCAGGCCGGCGGCATCAGGGGTAAACGTCTTCAGAGGCAAGCTAGAGAGCCTACCGCCCACGTAGCAACGAGCGCGCGAGGTACATCCAGTTCAGAGAATCGAAACAATCTGACACAGAGCTTCACACGAGTTCGCTGAGCGTTTCGCCGGGCGACACTGTTGTTGGCGAGGATGGGCCAGGACTCGGCGAGAGGTACTTGCATGCATCTGACATCACCATTACCTTCGGCCCGACATCAGGACATGTGGGGGGGCGGCGGTGGCAGGGTGGCATTCGGCAGGTCGGGCCGAGGTGCGGATAGGCGCGTCGGTGCCGCGCCTGGAGCCGGTCGGTGCCTGATGCCCTCATCCTCGACCTCGAGGCGTTGCCCGTCATGCATCCCAAGCTGGACTTGGCGACCGTGACCGCTATGCGCCGGCGGGCCGCCGCGGCTTTCGAACGCAGCGGGCATACGTCCCCTTGCGGTATCGCGTTGACGGACGGCGACGTTGCACACGAAGGGACAGCCGTATGGGCGCCGGCCGACGAGGGGGTCCTGGTCATGACCGACGCACGGCGGGTGACCGAGGACGCCGCCGAGGGCGTAGCGCTGGCATTCGTGGGGCATCTCGCCAGTGGACTGTGCACCGGCGGGTCCAGCCGCCGGCTGAGGCCGGCGGGGATTGGGTCTTGCGAGACCCGGGGGGCTTGGAGGTCGTGCTCGAAGTGAGCGGGATCGCGGCGGGCTATGTGCCGCGGCGGATGCGAGAGAAGCTCGACCAAGTCTCCCGGAGCAGGGTGCGGACGCGAGCCGCATGCGTCGTGGCGTTCGCGAGCCCCGAGGCTCGTCTTGAGTTGGACAGCCCGGAATGAGCGACGATCTGGAGGTGCTGTTCCGAGAGGTCACAGCGGCGATCGGCCGAGCGCTCGAAGCCGACGGCAGCCCGGAAGCGCCGGCCGCCTACCGGGGTG
>JANMRJ010000899.1:0-6501 GCA_031370985.1 Acidimicrobiales bacterium | reverse complement strand
TCGGCCAAGGCCTTCGCGGGGCAGGCGCCGGCGGCGGGTTCAACATCGAGGTGGCGGGCCCGCTCCACCCGGCTGATGGCCGTGTGTACGACGGCGGCGGCCCGACCGACCGATCCCTCAAGCGACGGGTCGGGGCTCCAGATCTGGGCCTCGTAGGTGTCGCCTACCGCGAAGGCCGACGTCGGCCGGCTGTGGCGCAGGGCCATGTCCCGGATAGCGGCGTCGCGGGTCTCCCCGTCGCCGAAGCGGAACATGCGCAGCTCGTTGCGTTGGTTCGGAGGCACCTCACACGGACCGAAGGAGTAGATCCGGCCCTCGAGGTACCGGAAGTAGGACGCCGATGTCGCCGCCGATGTCGCCGCCGACGTCGCCGCCTTCGCGGTCGGCGCCGGCAACGGGATGTAGGCACCCTCGGCTGATGGGCAGAGGGCGATCTTCGCCCGTTCGACGGCGGCAATCACCTCGTCGAAAGCACCGCCGGTCTCGCCGGCCGCCACAGGGACGGGGCCGGCGCCCCCCGCACAGGCCGTGAGGGCCAGCAGGCCGTTCACTGCCAACACCGCAACAATTCGCCTCCGGTACGTGTCCATACGGGCAACCTACGGACGGGCGCGAACGTGGCCGCAAGACAGTCGTAACGGGCGGGATCAGCGCACCCGGACCGCCCGGACCAGCTCCCGCCGGGCCGCCGGCGTCATCGCCGCACCCTCCGTTCGGGCTCGGTCGTAGCCATCAGGGCCGAGGGCCAGCAGGGCGACATCGTGGTCAATGGCCTGCTCGGCCTCGACCATCCGGAACGATGTCCGACGCAGCGTCTCGGCGGCGGCGGAGAGGCGGAGCGCGGTGGGCAGGTCGCCTTCGCCCGCAGCCACTGCACTGGCGACGTCGAGCACGACCACCTCCACGCCGGTCAGCCGGTACTCCTCGGCGATGCCGAGCGCCTCCACGGCCCAGGCCAGCGCGCATCCCGGGTCGTGCTCCGCACGGGCCAGCCGGGCCAGATGGGCAAGGGCCCACGCCTTGCCGTTCCGGCTCTCCAACTCGTCGGCCAGGACCAGGCACCGGTCGAGGATCGATCGGGCCGCGGGATACACGCCTTGGCGCCAGCTCAGCTCCCCGAGGTCGGTGAGCACCCGCAGCAGCGACTCCCGGTCGCCGAACGCCTCGTAGAGGGATCGGGCCTCGTCGAGGTAGGTCGCGGCGGCGTCCAGCGCTCCTTCGACAAGGGCGATCTCCCCGAGGTCGGTCAAGGCTTCGCCGACGTGGGCGGCGTTGTCGAGGTCCCGCTCGATGGCCAGGCGCTCCTCGTGGAGCTTGCGAGCGGTGGCCACATCGCCGGTCCGGATGGCCAGTGCGGCGATATACCTGGCTGAGTCGGCGATGCCGAGCCGGTCACCCAGGGCCCGCCGGATGGCCAGGCACTGCTCGTGCAGACGGAGCGCGGCCTCTGGGTCGCCGGGCTGGAGCCGGGTCAGCGTGCCCAGGTTCTCGAGGGCGAGGGCCTGCCCGTACTGGTCGCCGAGCGCCTCGTAGGCGGCCAGACTGGCCCGGTACCAGCGGTGGGCCTCCGGCCCGGCGTCGTCGGCGTCGCGGAGGCCGCGCATGAACGACGAGTGGGCGACGACGCCGAGGTTCATGAGCGACGCCGCCTCCATCCGGGTGGCTCCCAGCTCACGGGCGATCGCCAAGTTCTCCTCGAACAGGGCGTGGGCCGTCACCACGTCACCGTCGTTGACGGCCAGGTTGGCCAGGCCGTGCAGCGCCGTCGCCATCCCCACCCGGTCGTCCTGGGCTCGCTGCACGACCAGCGCCTCCTGGTAGGCCCGCCTCGCGCCGGCGAAATCGCCCTGCCGTTGCGCCAGCACGGCGGCGGCGGTGAGCGCCTTGGCCCGCAGCGCCGGCGGGCCCCCGGGCGTCGACGCGAACGCCTCGAGCCTGGCTCGGCCCTGGCCGAGGAACCCACGGATCTCCCAGAACCGGACAAGAGCGGCGGCGAGGCGAAGGCCATCCTCGGTGCGCCCGTCCGCGGCCGCCCGGTCCATCGCCGCCCGCAGGTTGTCGTGTTCGTCGTCGAGCACCTCGAGCCACGCCGCCTGCTCGTCGCCTTGGAGCCTGACCTCGCCCGTCGCGGCCAGCTCGACAGCCCAAGCCAGGTGGCGGGTGCGGGTAGCCGCCGTCTCCCCCAGCTCGGCGAGGCATTCGGCCGCGTACTGGCGCAGTGTCTCGAGCATGCGATAGCGCGGCCGGCGGTGCCGGCGATCGACTACCACGAGCGACTTGTCGACCAGCGCGGCCAGCGACTCCACGATGTCGCCATCGCCGCACACGGCCTCGGCCGCGTCGAGGTCCCAACCGCCGGCGAAGACCGACAGCCGCGTGAACAGGGCCTGTTCGGCGGACGACAGCGCCTCGTAGCTCCAATCGATCGCGGCCCGGAGCGTCTGGTGCCGGCCGGGACCCAGGCGGGGGCCCCCGACCAGCAGGCCAAGCTGATCGCCCAACCGGTCGGCGATCTGGGCCGGCGACAGCACCCTGGTCCGGGCCGCGGCAAGCTCGATGGCGAGCGGGATGCCCTCGAGCCGAGCGCAGATGAGGGCGATATCGGCCACAGATAGGCGCAGGTCGAGATCGGGCGCGGCGGCGTGGGCCCGGTCGACGAACAGGCGGGCGGCGCCGTAGCTCAGGAGCCCGTCGAGGTCGACATCGGCGTCGGCGTCGGGCGCCAGCAGCGGCGGCACCCGCCACGTCGTCTCGCCGGGCACGCCAAGGGGCTCCCGACTGGTGGCCAGGATCCGGGTCTGCGATGAGGTCCGCAGGATGGTGTCGGCCAGGCCGGCGCAGGCGTCCACCAGGTGCTCGCAGTTGTCGACGACGAGGAGGACGTTGCGGTCAGCAAGGTGGCGGGCCACCGCGTCTGCAGCGGTGGGCCCGGTCGCCTCGGGCACGCCCAGCACCGACAGGACCTGCTGGGGCACGAGAACGGGGTCGCCCAGGCCGGCGAGCTCCACCAGCCACACGCCGTCGGGGTGGTCCTCGACAAGCGCCTCGGCCACCCGCAGCGCGAGCCGGCTTTTGCCCACGCCGCCCGGCCCGGTCAGGCTCAGCAGGCGGGTCGAGCCGAGCAGCCGCCGGAGCTCATCGATCTGGTCCTCCCGACCGACGAAGCTGGTCCGCTCGGGAGGCAGGTTGGTCCTCGTCCCCGCCGGCGTCGCCGGCTCGTTGTCGTCGCGCAGGAGCCGGACGTAGAGGTCGTAGGTCACCGGAGACGGGCTCACGCCGAGCTCCTCGGCCAACACGTGGCGGCAACTCTCGTAGGCCCGCAGGGCGGCGGCCCGGTTGCCGGCGCCGGCGTGGGCCGCCATCAGGCGCTGGTGAGCCGACTCCCGCAGGGGCGCCAGGGCGATGGCCTCCTCGGCCGCAGCGACCGCGGCTCCCGCGTCACCGCCGGCCGACGCCGCCTCGGCCAGCAGCTCCAGAGCCCGAACGCGCAGGGCGGCGAGCGCGGCCTGCCGGCGCTCGACCCACTCGCCGCCGGCGCCCGGCAGGAACTGCCGGCTGGCCAGCTCCGCGGCAGCGGCCGCGGCTGCCCGGGCCCGATCGGGAGCCACGGCGAGGTCCCGTTGAGCGGCCTCCACGCCCGCCTCCACCTGTTCCACGTCGACCACCGCGCCGGCCGGCAGGTGCAGCTGGTAGCACCCGACCTGGCTGCGGACGACATCGGGGCCTGTGAGGCCGGCGCCGGCCAGGGTCGCCCGCAGCCGCGACACCACACCCCGAAGCGCGGAGGTCCACGTCGCTGGGAGATCCTCGCCCCAGAGCACGTCGGCCAGCTCGTGGCGGGGGACCGGGCGCCGGCGCTCAAGCACGAGGTAGGCCAACGCCTTGCGCCCGAGATCGCCCAATCGGGCGTCGTCAGCCCGTTTCCCGTCGACGTCGATCACCAGCCGGCCCAGCAGGCGGACATTGATGGTCGTCACGCCGGCTCATCGTCGCACGGAGTCGACTCGCCGGCGAGCGGATTCCGTGCGCGACGATATGGCGTGCGGACCGGCGACCTGCCCTCGGGACTCGTCGTCCGGCCGTTGGCGGCTTCGGACTCCAGCACCGAGCTGACGCGCACCACCGTGGTGCGATCGCTGGCGCCAGTCGGGCGCCAGGCTCCCCACCGGCCCGTGCGTCCTCTCGGCCTATGGGCACCCCGGCGAGCGGTGAGTCTCTACCTTCTGATGCGCATCGTCCAACTGTCGATGCTGGGGAACCCGGTCGTGACCGCCGACACACCGATGTACCGCCGCCCCGGCCAGCCCTGGCTGGACTTCGGAACCACCGGCGTCGGCGGCCACAGCCTCCGACCGTGGCCGATCACCGTGCTCTACACTCTCGCCCCCAACGACACCTGGCGGGTGATCCTCCAGTTTCTCATCGCTACATGCTGCTGGTCCTTCTGCATCTGGCAGTTCGGGCGGCTGATGTCCCACCGGTTCGTAGCGCTGGCACTGGGGCTCACCGTTGCCGGGCTCGCCGGCGCATCCGGGGTCTCGGGGTTCGATGCCGCCCTGCTGAGTGAGTCCTTCACGGTGTCGATGGTCGCCCTCTTCGTCGGCGGGCTTCTCTCGGTCGGCAGCGGTCGCGGCCGGCTTCCCACCATCGCCGTCACCGTCTTTGTCGCGTCGCTGCTCGGTGTCCTGCGACCGGTCCTGATCCCCCTCGTCATCGTCGCCGTGCTGCTCGCGTGGTTGGCTACCTCCTCGAGGCACGGCTTCAGCGGCCGCGCCCTTGTACCCGCGCTCGTGCTGGCGATGCTTGGAGTCGGCTCCATCGCCTACGCATGGAGCTACAACACCCAGGTCGACCGGACCTGGGGTGACTGGATGAGTGTGCCGGGGCTCAACGGCAGGACGCTCACCCAGTACTACTTGGCCGCGTACACGACGCCGTCGGGGCCCAAGATCATCGACGCCATGGTGGCCGCCGGAGCACCGGCGTGCCTGCGCCAGGATCGTTCGCCGGCCCCCGACGGGGCATCGATCGACCGTGTCCAGGTCGACAGGCTCGCGTGCCCGCAAGGTCAGGCGTGTGTGAGCGACATGTACATTCCGACCCTGGCCCGCCATCTCGCCCGGCATCCCAGTTCTGGCTTGACGTACTTCCGCGACGCGCTCGACGACGCGAGTGTCGTGAGCGCGCAAAATGCCGTGGGCGAGCAGTCGCTCCCGTCCCTCGTGCCCAGACCCGTCGAGCGGCTCTTCTTCACCCGTCGTGAGGGCTCGGGTCTCGACCCACTGCTCATGTGGTCGGCCATCGCCGGCATGGCCCTCGCGGTCCGCGTCTCCATGGGCCGGCGCATGGGGCTCTGGTCCACCGAGTTCAGGGGAGAACGAGCGCTGCGATGGCCCATCGGGTTCGGCCTGCTCGCCGGGTACGCCGCCCTGGCCGGCACGGCGCTGCTCTCTGCCTCCGACGCCAGCCGGGTCGCGCTCCCGGTCACCGTGCTCCTCCGACTCCTGCTGCTGGCATTTGTCGCGTGGGCAACGGGGTCGATCGTCGCCGCGGCGCGGTCGGCGCCGGCGGTGCGGGCGGGTGGCGCCGGCTTACCACACCGATGAAAGCGTCGCCGGCGGCGAAGCGGCCGAGTTCGCATCACGATGAGCGGACGTCTTGGGCACCCGGTGCCATGCTTGTAGTAGATCGGTAGCATGTTCAGATGAGTGCCAGCCGGGAGCGCCTTTCGGCCACCGTGGAGGCCGACCTCCTCGTGGCTGGTCGCGCCACGGTGGCCGAGGGACGGGCGCCGAGCCTGAGCGCCTGGGTCAACGGGCGTTGCGTCGCCAGGCCGACCACGATCGCCGGATGAAGGCGCTCGACGAATTCCTTGAGGCCTACGAGGCGGAGCACGGAGAGATCAGCGAGGACGAGATCCAGGCGGCGGCACGACGGGCTCGTGGGCGGGCCGTCGTCATTCGCTCGTCAGCGAGCACGCCGGCCGGGCGCCGGACAGCGGTCGTCGAGTGAGCGTCGTCCTGGGCGCCGGAGCGTTCGTGGCCGTCGAACGCGGCGACAGGGACCTAGGCAACCATTGCCCGTCCGTGACTATGAACGAGAAGGAGGTATTGGTTACTCCAAAGACCATAACGTTCTCACACGCCCAGAAGGGGTGGACGCAGAGGTGGGCGCCGTCCTCGATGGCACCGCTCACGTTGAATGGAAATGCGAGGCTGGGTGCAGCCTTGACGAGCTGCCACAGCTTCTCGGCGGATCCCGGGCCCCATGAGGCCCCGATGTCGTAGGTCTTTGTATAGCCATACGCGCCATTCAGGTCGGAGCAGTTGACCGGATCGCCCGAGCAGTAGTCGTAGTCGTTCGCCGACCCACCCTCCACGGGGTCGACCGACAGGAAGCGGCCGAGGGCGGGCAGGTAGGGCCGGGCCCCCATCTCGATGGTGGCCATGGAGCCAGCGTGCTCCAAGGGGCGCTGGGCCGATCCCAGCCAGCCGTAGTCGA
>JANMRJ010000881.1:0-1498 GCA_031370985.1 Acidimicrobiales bacterium | reverse complement strand
CTGTTCGAGCTTGGCCACGCCGGGCCGGCTCGCCCGGGCCTGGAGCCGGGCCACCCCGTCGGCCGCGCCGTGGAGGTACTGGTCGAAGAAGTCGATGGTGACATCGGTGACCAGGCCGGCCTGAGGGTGGGCCGCGTCGCCGGTGTAGGGCGTGCCGTGGTCGCCGTTGACGATCGTCAGGAGGAACCGGGGCGGCGGGGCGTCGGCGTACGCCCGCCGGCCGTCGGCGTAGGTCCCATTGTTATCGGCGTCACCGTGGACGAGCAGGATCGGGGTGGCGATACGGGCCCAGAACTGGCCGCTGCCAAACGGCGTCTCCCGCCCGGCCAGCACGACCGCGGCCTTGATGCGGGCGTCGTGGCAGCAGGTGTTGCCGGCAACAGCCAGGGTGGTCATCCCGCCCATGGAGTGGCCGGCGACGCCGATCCGGTCGGGGTCGACCGTGCCTCGTAGCGGGGAGGCGGGGTCGCCGTTGAGCCGCAGGACCCCGTCGATGACGAAGCTCATGTCGCCGGGGAGCTTGGGCAGGTCGAGGACCCAGTCGCCGGCGCCGGCGTCGTCGCGGGCGATCGGGAACGCCGGCGCGGCGACAACGTAGCCGGCGGCCGCCCAGGTCCGGAGGAGCTCGTCGTAGCCCGTCCCCAGCCCGCCCGACCCGTGGGCAAAGACGATCAGCGGGTACGGGCGGCCGGGCTGGCTCGGTGCCGGCGAGATGATCCGGGTGGGGAGTGTGCGGGTGGGCGCCCCGGCCACGGTCGAGTGCGCCTCGGTGGTGCGGGTGGCATCGACGAAGGTCTCGGTGCGTTCCTCAATGCTGAGTGGCTGGCGGGCCGGCGCCGGCGCCGTTTGGCTGTCCGGGGCGCTCGCGCTGCCGCCACATGCGGCGACGAGGAGCACGAACCCGGTCAGCACCACCGTTATCGACCGCCTCATGGTGGAAACGTTAGCGAGCGGCCGGCGCCGCCGCGGCGATTAGTTCCGGCGCAGGTTGGCCAACAGGCGCAGGATCTCGATGTAGAGCCAGACCAGGGTCACCAGGATGGCGAAGGAGGCGAACCAGCCGTAGCGAGTCGGCAGGCCGGCGCGGGCGCCCCGCTCGACGAGGTCGAAATCCAGGATCAGGTTCATCGAGGCCAGGCCGATGGCGAACAGGCCGAACACGATGCCGATGGGGCCTTCACGCAGGCCGAGGCCGCCGCTGACGAAGAACCCGGCCACCATGTTGACCATGATGAGCACGAAGAAGCCGATCGTGGCCCCGACGACCATCTTGGTGAACTGCGGGGTCACCCTGATCCGCCCGCTCTTGTAGAGGGCGAGCACCCCGCCGGCCACGGCCGCGGTACCGACGACCGCTTGGATGACGATCCCGGGGTAGCGGGTGTCGAAGAACTGGCTGATGCCGCCCAGGAACACGCCCTCGATGGCCGCGTAGGCCATGATCACGCCCGGGTTCGTCACCTGCTTGAAGCTGATGACCAGGCCCAGGACGAGCCCG
>JANMRJ010000869.1:0-7325 GCA_031370985.1 Acidimicrobiales bacterium | reverse complement strand
CTCGTCGCCGGCGTGCTGCTCGAGCTGGCGTCCATCGCCGCCTACGCCAAGCTGACGCAGGCGGTCCTCCCGCCGGCCATGCGGCCCCGCTTCCCGACGGTGCTGCGGATCAACCTGTCGACGCTTGCAGCCAGCCATATCGTCCCCGGCGGCTCGGCGGCCGGCGCCGGCCTCGGGTACCGGCTCCTGACCGGCGCCGGCGTGGCCGGTACCGACGCCGGCTTCGCCCTCGCCGCCCAAGGGCTGGGGTCGGCCATGGTCCTCAACTTGCTGCTGTGGCTGGGGCTGCTGGTGTCGATCCCGCGGCGGGGATTCAACCCGCTGTACGGGACCGCCGCCATCATCGGTGCGCTGCTCATCGCCGGCTTCGCCCTGGCTGTGCTCCTGCTGACCCGGGGCGAGGAGCGGGTGGCCGGCTTCGTCTGCCGGGTTGCGAGCCGGATCCCGATGCTCGACGGCGACGGAGTAAGCCGGGTGCTGCACCGGGTGGCCGAGCGATTGCGGTTGCTGGGCGCCGACCGTGGCCTCCTGGTCCGCGCCGCACTCTGGGCGACTGCGAACTGGCTGCTCGACGCCGCGTCGCTGTGGGTGTTCGTGGCCGCGTTCGGCTACCAGCTGGACATCGACGGCCTGATCGTGGCCTTCGGGCTGGCCAACGTGCTCGCCGCCGTGCCGCTCACGCCGGGCGGCTTGGGCGTGGTCGAGGCGGTCCTGACCTCCGCCCTGGTCGGTTTCGGGGCCCCACGGGGCACGGCGGTCCTGGGGGTCGTGGTGTACCGCCTGGTGAACTTCTGGCTGCCGATACCGGTCGGGGGCCTGGCCTACCTATCGCTGAAGGTAGGCCCGTCATCGACCAGGGAGGAGCGGGCCGCCGCGCTCCAGGGGGCGGCCGAGGACTCCATGGCCGAGGCGCCGAGCGCCAGGCGGTGGGCGCAGGACCGGGGCATCAACCTGCCAGGAGGTACCTGATGTCTCCCGGTCAGCAGTTCGGCGCCGGCGCCTTGGTGGTCGAGGTTGCTATCCCCGCTGCCGGCGTGCTGGACCCGACAGCGGTGATAGCCGGCGTGCTCGGTCGCAGCCCCGTGTAGTCCGTGCCCAGGACGATGGTGACATCAGCGCCCACCAGGCCCCTGTCCTCCTCGAGCTTGGCGCCGGCGGCCAGCGTGGTGCTTAGGAATGCGGCTTTCGCCTGCTGCCCGGGCGCGTATTGCACCACCGTGCGGGCGAAGTCGAAGGACACGGCGTTGCCTGTGCTTGCGACGCGGAACCCGGCCTGAGTCAGCGCGGCGGCGGCCACGGTGGCCGAGGCGTCGCCCCCGTTGCCGTTCAGGACCTGCACGGCGATGGAGGAGGGAGGGATCGCCGGCACCGTCGAGGGCGGCGGCGGCGCGATGCCGTTCAGCCGGTCGATGAAATGCTGGGCCTGCGCCGTGTCGATGAGCTGCACGGCGGCGCCGCCGATGTAGGCGTCGGTCGTCGGGAGTGTGAGCATGTCCACGGCGTCGGGGTCGATCGACCGGAACCGCTTGGCGATGGTGGTGATGTCCTTGGTGGACATCGCCTGGTCGACACGTACGTTCTCCACGCCGATGCTGATGAGGCGGTTGAGCGTTAACGGGTTGCTCAGGCCGGAGGAAATGGCCTTCTTCATCATGCGGCGGATGAAGTCCTGCTGGCGGGTGATGCGCTCGATGTCGGAGTTCGTGCCGGATGCCCAACGACCGCGCTCCAACGTCTCGTAGTAGCGGCTGCGCACGTAGGCGAGGGCCTGGTAGCCGTCGAGCTCGTTGCACCCGGCGACCGGGAGATCGAGGCCGGTGAAATCGTCCTTGGCCGGGAGGGCGGCGAAGACCTTGATCCCTCCGACGGCGTTGACGATGCGCTCCACGCTGGTGAAGTCGACCTCGACGTAGTGGTTGATCTCGATGCCGAGGGCGACCTTGATCGTCTGGATCAGGAGCTGGGGACCGCCCTCACTGAACGACGCGTTGACCTTGTCCCGGTGGGTGGTGCCAGGGATCGGCACGAACAGGTCGCGGGGGATGGAGAGGATCGCCGCCTTCTGCGAGCCGGGGTCGATGTGGAGGACCATGATGGTGTCGCTGCGCTGACCGGCGGTGCCGGCGTCCCCCTTCCCCGTGGCGTCGGCGACATCGCCTGAGGTGTTCTCCCGGCTGTCCGAACCCACGAGGAGAACGTTCATGACGCTGCCCTTCTCGTCCTCGACCAAGCCGGGGATGTCGAGGCGGGTCAGCCGGCTGATCTGATGGCGGAAGTAGAAGTAGCTGCTCCCCACGAGCACGACACAGATCGCGAGGAATGCGACGAGGCCGGTGCGGAGCCAGCTCCGCCACGGACCATGGCGCTGACCGGCGCGCGGGGATCCGCCCGGGTGAGCCACGCCACCAGCGTAGCGGGCGCCGGTCCGCTGGGACCGTCATACCCGGGGTCCCGTCGGTAGGAAGGAGCGCCGGCGGCGGAGATATGATCGGATCACACAGCGTGCAGGAGGACCGTGCGAGAGACGGCTGAGCAGGACGGCCAGGCCGGCGAGGCACTGGCCGCCGCCGGACTGGGCCCGATCCTCGACCGCCTGGGCGGTGCTCGCCCCCTCCTGGGCGACTTCGCCCGCGCCGTGCTCCGCCGGGTGCCAGCCTCGCAGCTGTCGGTTGCCGACCCCTCGGCTACTGCGGCGGCGGTGGCGGACAGCTTCACCTTCGTCGACACCCGTCAGCCGCAGGTCATCGGGGTCCGGGTCTTCGACCCTGAGGTCGCCCTCGACGGCGGGCGCCCGATCGGGTCGGTCGTAGAAGTCAGCTGCGGGGACCGCCAGTTCATCGTGTCGAGCGTCACCGAGGAGCTTCGGCGGCTCGGCCACAGGGTCGTCCGTGAGCTCCACCCCGTCTTCGGGTGCGACCGCGGCGAGGACGGCCGCCTGATATCCATCATGCCGGCGCGGCCCGCGGCGAGGCGGGAGTCGTTCCTCCAGGTGGAGCTGGCCGATTGCGTGGCCGAGGCCGACCGGGGCCCACTGGTCGCCGCCGTCGAGTCCGTGCTCGCCGACGTTTTCGCCGCCACCGGCGACTACGCCGTTATGCGAGGGCAGGTCACGGCGGCGGCGAGGCACGCTCGCGGGTCGGTCGGTCGGGTCGAGGGCGCCGGCCCGCTCCTCGGTGTCGACGCCGAGGAGGTCGACGAGGCGGCCGACCTGCTGGTGTGGCTCCTCGACGGCAACTTCGTGCTGGCCGGCTGCTGCCGGTTCATCGGGCCCGACCGCCGGGTCGCTGATGCCCTCGGCGTGCTCGCCCGGCCCGACGCCGCCCTCCGGCGCTGGGAGCGCGACGACGAACCGCCGGCGCTCCTGCGGATCATCCGCAGCTCTGTGGTCAGCACGGTGTACCGCCAGGTACAGATGCACTGCATCGACTTGGCCGAGCCCAACGGCGCCGTCTTCCGGGTCATCGGCGTGTTCACGGCCAAGGCGAACGTGGAGCCGGCGGCGGAAGCGCCGGTGCTTCGGTTCAAGCTGCGTCGCATCCTCGAGCTGGAGGATGTCGTCGAGCGCAGCCAGGACGAGACGGCGCTCGTCTCCCTCTTCCAGATCCTGCCCAAGGACCAGCTTTTCGAGTCCGATGTCCCGTCGCTGCGCCGGCTGCTGGTCGAGCTCCTGGCCGCCGAGGACGAGCACGAGGTGCGGGTCTTCCTCCGGGTCGACGCCGCCAATCACACCGTCTCGGCGCTCCTCTCCGTGCCCGGCGAAACCTACAACCCGGCGCTTCGCCACCGCCTCGAGCGGTTCCTGCTCGCCCAGCTCGACGGGGACCGAGTCGACGCCGATGTCGCGCTGGGGGACCGACCCGAGGCGATCGTCCGCTTCGTCGTGCACGTCCCGGGGCCGGCGCCGGCCCAGCCCCTGGACGCCCTGGAGCGCGAGCTGCGCCTGCTCTGTCGCACCTGGGACGAGCAGCTGGCGGAGGTGCTGGAGGCCGGCCTCGGCGAGGCCGGCGCCCGCATGGCCGAGACGTGGGGGGAGTGGTTCCCGCCGGGGTACCGCGACGCCGTGGCCCCGGCCCAGGCCGTGGCCGATGTCGGTCAGCTCGACGCGCTGTTCGCCGGCGACGAGCGGATCAGCATCGTGCTCGCCGCCGGCCTGGAGGGGGGGCCACCGGCTCGGCTCAAGGTGATGACCGCCGGCGTCGGCGTGGAGCTGTCGGGGTTCCTGCCCCTGCTGGAGAGCCTCGGGCTGTGGGCGGTGGAGGACCAGCCGTACGCCCTCGGCGGCGAACCGGCCCTCGCCCACCTGCACGACTTCGGCGTGACCGACCCGGGTGGCACTCTCGACATAGGGCGCGACGGGCCCCGGCTGGCCGACGCCGCCCGCGCCCTCTGGCACGGCCGGGCGGAGGTCGACTCCCTCAACCGGCTGGTACTGCGGTCCGGCCTGGCCTGGGACGACGTGGCCGTTCTGCGGGCCTACCGCCGGTACCGCAGCCTGGTGGGTACCACGTTCACGACCGTCTACGTCGACCAGGTGCTGGTCGACCACGCGCCCGTTGCCGCCGGCATCGCCGAGCTGTTCGCCGCCCTCTTCGACCCGGCGCGCGCCTCCGGCCCCGAGGTGGTCGCCGCGCACCGCCAACGGGTCGTCGACGCCTGCGACGCCGTCGACCGTCTCGACCACGACCGGATCCTCCGGGGGTTCCTCGCCCTGGTGGACGCCACCCTGCGGACGAACCGGTACCTCCACACCGGCGGCCGGAGCGGGGCCGGCGCTGGCGACCACCTCGTCCTCAAGTTCGACAGCGCGGCGGTGCCCGGCATGCCCCGGCCGGTGCCCTTCCGGGAGATCTTTGTCCATGGGCCGGCGGTGGAGGGCGTCCACCTGCGCTGGGGTCCCGTCGCTCGGGGTGGCATCCGCTGGAGCGACCGGGTCGACGACTACCGCAGCGAGGTCCTCGACCTCATGCGGGCCCAGGTGCTCAAGAACGCGGTGATCGTCCCCACGGGGGCCAAGGGCGGGTTTGTGGTCAAGCAGCGCGGGGGCGCCGTCGCCCGGGCGTACGAGATTTTCGTCGCCGGCCTGCTCCAGGTCACCGACAACGTGGTGGGTTCCGAGGTCGTCGGCGTGCCCCGCCGGCGCGACGGCGACGATACCTACCTGGTCGTGGCCGCCGACCGGGGGACGGCGTCGTTCTCGGACCTGGCCAACGGGATCAGCGCCGAGCGGGGCTTCTGGCTGGGCGACGCCTTCGCATCCGGCGGGTCGAGCGGCTACGACCACAAGCGCCTCGGGATCACCGCCCGGGGGGCGTGGGTGGCGGTGCGGCACCATTTCGCCGAGCTGGAGATCGATGTCCAGACCGAGCGCTTCACGGTTGTGGGCATCGGCGACATGTCCGGTGACGTGTTCGGCAACGCCATGCTCCGTTCGGAGCAGATCCATCTGGTCGCCGCCTTCGATCACCGCGACATCTTCCTCGACCCCAACCCCGACCCGGCGGTGTCGTACCGGGAGCGGGCCCGGCTGTTCGCGCTGGAGCGGTCGTCCTGGCAGGACTACGACCGGGCGGCGATCAGCGCCGGCGGCGGGGTGTGGTCGCGGCTGGAGAAGCGGATCCCCCTGAGCGAGCAGGTCCGTGGCGTGCTGCGGGTGGAGACCGCGGCGCTGACCGCGCCGGAGCTGATCCGGGCCATCCTCCAGGCGCCCGTCGGCCTCCTGCTCACCGGCGGCATTGGCACCTTCGTGCGGGCCAGCACCGAGCTCGACCAGGACATCGACGACCGGGCCAACGCCGACGTGCGTATCGAAGGGTCGTCGGTACGGGCCCGGGTGGTAGGGGAGGGGGCCAATCTCGGGTTCACCCAGCGCGCTCGCATCGAGTATGCCCGTCGCGGGGGCCAGGTCAACACCGACGCCATTGACAACGCCGCCGGCGTCGACATCTCCGACCACGAGGTCAACCTGAAGATCCTGCTGCGGCCGGCCGTCGAGGCCGGCGAGCTGGCCCTTCCCGAGCGCGACCGGCTGCTCGACGAGGTGAGCGGCGATGTGGTGGCCGCCGTCCTCCGGGACTGCTCCCTGCAAAGCATGGCGCTCACCCGGGCCGTCGCCTTGAGCCCGTCGCGGATGGCGGTCACCCGGCTGCTCATGGAGGAGCTGGAGGCGGCCGGGGTCATCGACAGAGCGGTGGAGGCGCTTCCCGACCGGGCCGAGATGAAGGCCCGCGAGGATGCCGGCGCCGGCCTCACCCGCCCCGAGCTGTCCGTGCTGCTGGCTGGCGCCAAGCGGAGCCTGGCCGCCCGGCTCCTGGCCTCAGGGGTGCCCGACGAGCCCGTCCTGCACGCCGCTCTCGCCGCCTACTTCCCGGCCCTCCTGGTGGAGCGCTTCGCCCACCTGCTCGACGGTCACCGCCTGCGCCGGGAGCTGGTCGCGTCCGTGGTGGCCAACGACCTGGTCAACCGCATGGGGCCGACGTTTGTGACCCGCCTGGCCGCCGACACCGGCGCCCCGCCGGCGGCGGTGGCCGCCGCCTACTGGATCGCCCGCGAGGTCACCTGCGCCCCGCACTGGTGGGCGGAGCTGGAAGGCGAAGACGCCCAACCGCCGATGGCCACCCTCCTCGCCGCCGCACCGGTCATGAGCGGGCTACTCGAGGCCCTGGCCCGGAACTACCTCCGGCGGGGCGAGACGGCGGACCTCGCCGGCCTCGTCGGGCGCGACCGACCGGCGGTCTCTGAGTTGGCCGCGACCGTCGGCGCCCTCGGCACGTCGTACCGGCGCCGGCTCCGGGCCCGGCGGGCGGAAATGCTTACCGACAGCGGGCTGGGGTCGGCGATGGCGACGCGCTGGGCGGGACTGCCGGAGCTAGAGGTCGGTCCCGACGCGGCCGAGCTGGCTCGGGCCACTGGCCGGCCGGTGACCGCGGTCGCCGAGGCGGTGCTCCAGCTGGGCGAGTCGCTGGGCATTGACCGACTGGGGGAGCGCCTGGGGCTGGCCGCGCCCCAGGGGCGCTGGGGTGAGGCGGCGTGGCGGGGCCTGATCGACGACCTGGACCACCTGCGGCGGGCGGCGGCCAAGCGGGTGCTGTCCGAGCACCCCGATCTGTCCGAGGCCGATGCGGTCCTACGGTTCCTGCTCGACCGGGCTGGCCAAGTGGGCGAACTCACCCGGCTGCTCCGCGACATCGAGAGCGAACCGACGCCGTCGCTCGACGCGGTGGCGGTCGCCACCCGCGCCGTGCGACGGGCTATCGGCTGACGTTGTTCGTGCTCCCTGGACCTATTGACCCGGCCGATGCCGGCGACTGTGAGTTACTGGCCCCGGC
>JANMRJ010000751.1:0-6362 GCA_031370985.1 Acidimicrobiales bacterium | reverse complement strand
CCGGCGGTGGCCATGCCGCCCCCGGACTGGTGGGTCTGGCGTATCTGCGATTTGGCGACATAGCCGAACACCAGGGCGAGGATCGAACCCAACCAGTAGAGCCAGATGATCCCCAGGACCATGGAGGCGATGGCCAAGCCGTTGGTTCCCGGCGATGGCGGGTAGTACGCGGGCGGCGGGTACTGCGAAGGTGGCGGCGGAGGTGGCCGGTTGCCACCATCCCACTGGTCTGACATAAGGGGTTGTGCTCCTTTTGGCGATGTCATCGCTTCGGCGACGAACCGGTGGGCTATCGCCGCCCAACAGTTCGCGCTGCGTCGATCACCGAACTGGTCTCGTTGGGTGCCCCGTACGGACCCCCGCTTTACCGCCTCTCGCCTGACAGCTGAACGCTACACCGGCGGCATCGGATCAGAACAGGCCGAACCGGGCCAGCTCCCAAGACCACATGGCCGCCAGCCCGACCACCAGCGCCCACACGGGAACGTCGACCTCCCGCCGGCGCCGGAACACAAGCAGGCCGACCGCGACCACGACGGCGAGCACCCCGGCCGGGTTGGCAGCCAGCGCGGCCAGCGGGTCGAGGTGGACGGCGGCGGTGACACTCGTGGTCATCCCACACAGCGGGCACGGGATCCCGGTGAGGCTGCGCAACGGGCACGGGAGCCCGTCGGGGCCGGGCAGCGCCGGGAGTGCGAGGGCGGCTGCGAGCAGAAGCAGTCCGCCGATGCGGAGGTCGCGGAGGTCCACCGTCGCCGTCGTCACCGGCGGGCCGCTTTGGTCCTCACCAGATACTCCAGGAACGCCTCGGGCTCCCACGCCCGCGGCGGGCCCACGACCTTCGGCCCCAACCGGGCCGCCAGCTCCCCGGCCAGCCGGTCACGGGCCTCGGGGGCGAGCGTGGCCCGACGGTCGAGGAACCGGCGGACGGTCGCGACCTCCTCGGCCGAGACGGCCGACACGTCCCCCAACTCGGGCTCCGCGTCCGATGGGCGGGCGGTGGCGGCCATCGGCGCCGGCAGCACGGTCGACCGGTGACGCTCCCGCACGACGACGGTGCCGGCGGCCAGGTCGCCGAGTCGCTGGTTGTTGTGCGTGAAGAACACCGTGAGCATGCCGACGAGATAGAACCCGGGCAGGGCGTCGATGATGCGGAGAAGGTTCCGCAACGAGCTGGCCACGAAGCCCACCGGCGCCCCGCCGGCCTTCACCACGCGAAGACCCGTCCAGCGTTTGCCCGGCGTGCGGCCGCCGGCAAGGGTCTCGAACAGGACGTCGTAGGCGAACTGCACCAGGAACAACACGACGAGCACGACGGCCAGCACCAGGTCGCCCGACGCGTCCCCCTGGTCGGCGACGATAGCGAGTAGCAGGACCAGGGCAAGCAGCATCGCCGTGCGAAGGAGCTGGTCGAGCAGCCCGGCCACGAAGCGCGAGCCGACGCCGGCCAGGGTCGCCTCGAGCGTGACGCCCTCCGGCGTGGCCACGGAGATGCGATCCTCGTAGAACACCGACCGTGAACCTAGACCGCTTCATCACCGACCGCCGCCCGTCGTGGGACGAGCTGGATGCGCTGCTCGACGCGGCCAAGGGTCGACCTGAGCGCCTCGGCGCGCAACGCATGCGCCGGCTGGGCACCCTCTACCGGAGCGCGGCGGCCGACCTCGCCCTCGCCCGCCAGCGGTTCCCGGCCGAGGCCGCCGTCCCCGCGCTCGAGCACCTCCTCGGGCGCGCCCACACCGTGGTCTACGGGACCGCGGTGCGGAAGGAGTCGGCGGTGGCGTTTCTCACCCGCGGGTACTGGCGGCGGGTGCGGGAGCGGCCGGCGCTCCTGGCCATCGCCGCCCTCCTCCTCTTCGCGCCCGCACTGGCCGGCGGTCTGTGGGGATGGGCCGACCCGGGGTCGGCCGGCGCGCTGATGCCCGCGACCAGCGAAGCGGTGGCCCGGCCCCGCCCGAACGGCTCGGACCTCAACCTCTCAGCCGGCGAGCGGGCGGCCACCTCCAGCGGGATCTTCACCAACAACATCCGGGTCTCGTTCGCCGCGGTCGCCGGCGGCATCACCTTCGGCCTCGTCACCGCCGCGGTGCTCGTCTTCAACGGCGTGCTGCTGGGCGTGGTGGCCGGCGTGGGCGTGGCCGCCGGCAACGGGTCGGTGCTCGTCGAGCTGGTCGTGCCCCATGGTGTGCTCGAGCTGTCGTGCATCGTCGTGGCCGGCGCCGCCGGCCTGCGCATGGGGTGGGCGCTGGTGGACCCCGGCCGGCGCCCACGCGGGCAGGCGCTGGCCACCGAGGCCCGCGCCGCCATGGAGCTGGTGCTGGGGACGGCGGTCTGGCTCGTTGTCGCCGGGATCACCGAGGGCATGGTCACCCCGCTCGGCATCGGCCCCGGGCCGGCGGTGGCCGTCGGCGCCGGCCTCGGAGCCCTCTACTGGGCCCTGGTGTGGCGGCTGGGGGCGCCGGTCCCTGGGCCGCCTCTCCCCGGGAGAGCGGGCCAGTGAGTTGTTGTCGGACCGGCCTCCTGGGCCGGTCACGGTCACAGCCGGGCCCGGTGCTTCGCCCTGAGGTAGGACGCGACACACGCGGCGGAGAAGGCATCCGGGCCGGCCTCCACCACCTCGGCCCCCGCCCGGGCCAGGCGCGCCGACAACACGGCCCGGGCATCGAGCACGTCGTGGGCCACGCCGGCGGCATAGACATCGAAGGCGGTCGCCGGCGACGCCGTCACCAGCTCGACGATGCCGGGGTCGGTCACCGTCGCCACCACGACCACGTGCTTGCGGGCCAGGATCGGGACGGCGTCGAGCAGCGGCCGCGCTGCCGACTCCTCCAGCAGGTCGGTGATGAGCAGGACGAACGACCGCTTCGACCGGGCCACCGCGGTGAACGCCAGCTCGTAGTCGCTGTCGACCGGGCGGGGCTCCAGGTCGAAGGTGCCTTCGAGGACGGCGCGGGCGCCGGCCCGGCGGGGGCGGACTTCCCGGCGGATCTCGTGGTCGAAGGCCACGACCCCGCACCGGTCACCGACCTCGTCGGCCACCACCGCCACCGCGGTCACCGCGTCGAGGGCGGCGTCGAGGCGGCTCCGGTCACCCAGCGGAGCGGCCATGAGCCGGCCGGTGTCGACCAGGCAGACGACATCGCGGTTCTGGTCGACGCGGTACTGGTTCGTCATGGGCCGGCCGAGCCGCGCCGTGGCTCGCCAGTTGATGCGCCGGATGTCGTCGTCGGCCACGTACTCCCGCACGGACTCGAAGTCGGTACCCAGTCCCAACGGGCCGCGGATGCGCCGGCCCTCGGCGCCGAGCTTGCCCTGGCGGACGGCCTGGGCCAGCCGGCGGGCCGCGGGCAGGTCGGGGTAGACCACGACCTCGGTCTGACCCCGGCCCCCGTGGTACCAGCGCCCGAGCCCGAGTGGCCCGGTGAGGCGGACGGCCGGGTCGGCGATCGGGTGGCGGCCCCGCCGGCGGGCCGTGACGACCGCGTCAAGGCGATCGTCGGCCTCGGCCGGCTCCACGGTGAAATCCGGCGGCACCGGCTGGCGCACGCGGGCCCGACCGGCGCTGGCGCCCACCGTGTCGATCTCCAGCGCCGTCGGCACGCCCCGGGCGAGGATCCCGCCCATTCGCCGGGTGGCGCCGGGGTCGGCCCGTACCGACGTGGCGTCGACCACCGTGGCCGCGGCGACGATCACCACGCCGAGCACGGCCACGGGGACGGGCACCACGAGGGCGAGGGTGGCCACCACCGCGAGCAGGACCGCCGCCCGCGGCGTGGGGCTCACTACCGGGGGACCCGAACCGCGGCGAGTGCGGTGGCGACGGCGTCGTCGGGCCGGTAGCGCTCCAGCTCGGCTTCGGGGCGCAACAGGAGCCGGTGGCGCAGGACGGGCGGGGCCATGGCCACCACGTCGTCGGGGGTGACGAACGCCCGCCCGGCCAGGCGGGCTGCGGCCTTCGATGCGGCCAGGAGATGGACGGCGGCCCGGGGGCTGGCGCCGAGGGCCACGCTGGGCAATGAGCGGGTCCGGCGAATGACCGCGGCGACGTACCCCAGTACCTCCTCGCTGACCGTCGTGGCATCGACCTCGTCGCGGGCGGCCCGCAGCTCCGCCGGCCCGGCCACGGCCACCACGTCGGCCAGCGTGACCGGGTCGACCCCGCGGTGGGCGAAGCGGAGCAGGGCCACTTCGCCGGCCTCGCTCGGGTAACCGATGTCGAGCTTCACCAGGAAGCGGTCGAGCTGGGCCTCCGGGAGCGGGTAGGTGCCCTCGTACTCGATCGGGTTCTGGGTGGCGACGACGAGGAACGGGTCGGGCAGGGGCCGGGGGGTGCCCTCGACGCTCACCTGGCGCTCCTGCATGGCCTCGAGCAGCGCGGCCTGGGTCTTGGGTGGCGTGCGGTTGACCTCGTCGGCGAGGAGCAGGTTGGTGAACACCGGGCCGGGGCGGAAGGTCAGGTCGCCGCCCCGCAGCGTCATGGTGCCGGTGATATCCGACGGGAGCATGTCGGGGGTGAACTGCATGCGGCGGAACTCCAGGCCCAGGGCTCGGGCGGTGGCGTCGGCCAGCAGCGTCTTGCCGACACCGGGGACGCCTTCCAGCAGGACGTGCCCGCCCACCGACAGGGCGGCCAGGAGAACATCGAGGGCGGCCTCCTGGCCGACAACGACCTTGCCCACCTGCGCAGCCACGGCGTCGCGCAGCACGGCCAGTTCGGTCACCGGTCCGCTCTCCCTGCGGGAGGGTGGACCAGTGAATTTCTGCCGGACCGGCCTCCCGGGCCGGTCTGCCTGCCGGACCGGCCTCCCGGGCCGCTCACCGGGAGACCCCCTGGTTGAGTCGGACCAGGGCCCGCCCGGCGGCGATGACCTCGGCATCGGTGCGGCACGGCCGGAACAGCGCGTCGACCTCCGCCGGCGACAGGCCGCGGCCCGTCGCGGCCTGGCGCAGGCGCTCCTCCAGGGCGTCGGCGGGCAGCCCGTGGCGCTCCGCCAACCGCCGGCGGGCCCGTTCCTGGAGTGGGGCGACGACCACCTCTGGCTCCCGCGTGCGAGCCAGGGCGCCGGCCATGGCCTCGACGTAGGCCCGGCGGGCCGGCAGCTCGTCCCGGTCGATCTCGTCGGCGGGGCCGAGCCGGCGGCCCCGTGACCACATCCACACGATGGTGGCAAGGAACCCGCCGGCGAGGGCCCACCGCCAGCGCGACGGCACCGCAGCGACCCCGATGCCCCGACCGTAGCCGTGCTGGGCCTCGGCGAAGGCTACCGGCCGGCCGTCGCCCACCGAGGCCAGGCCGAACGCGGCGTTGTCGGCCCTGGCCAACAGGCGGTTCTGCAGCGGCGAGGCGTCGGCGATGGCCACCACCCGACCCTGGCCAGCCGCGGCCACTACCACGAGCGCGCCGTCGGGACCGCCGGCCACCGGGAGCGTCCCGCCGGGCCGGCGCCAGGAGCCGAAGCCACTGGTCTCGATCGTGGTCACCCCGGTCAGCTCGGGGACCGGCACGAGGACTCGAACCGTCCCCGCGGCCTGGCCGCCCCACTCCGGTCCGCCGCCGGGCAGCGCAGCGAGCGCCGGGACCACACTGGGGCCGGCGGCCAGCACGCGGCCGCCGGCGCCGAGGAAGGCGGCGAGGGCGCCCGTCTCGTCGTTGCTGAGGTCGTCGGGGTCAGCCAGCACGAGGGTGGTCGACGGGTCCAGCTTGGCCTTGTCCAGCGGTACCCGGATGCGCTGCACTGTGTGGCCGTGACGGGCCAGCAGCGCGGCGTAGCCCGCCAGGCCATCGTCGGCGGTGCCGTAGGACGACGAGGTGGGGCCACCCGGACCCGACCCCCCGGTGACGACGCTCACCCCGGAAGTGAGCAGGTTCAGGCCGAGCAGCACGGCAAGCACGCCCACCACGGCGCGGGCGCCGGGCCGCATCGACCGCCAGGCGTCGGTGATCACCGGCGGGCCTCGGCCAGGACGGTGGGCCAGGCCTCCCGGGCGGTGCGGATGTCGGACTCCTGGGCCGTCCGGCCGCCGTAGGCGATCTCGTCGAAGGCCAGCGCCAACTCGGCGAACGCCGGGGACGGCAGTCGCGCCGCCAGCTGGCCGGTGGTCATCGACGACCGGTAGTCGATGGCGCCGGCCCGGTCGAGCCGCAGGACGCCGGCGACGAACCTGAGCCGGACGGCCCGGTCGAGCTGGCCCGCCCGCTCCGCGACGGCAGCCTCGCGTTCGAGGCCATCGGGATCGAGGCCGGCGAGCTCGACGCCGAACGGGCGGGAGCGGTCGAGTGACCGGGGGCTCCGCCGGCGGACCAACCGAAGTGAAATGGCCGAGGCGACCGCAAACACTGCTGCGACCGCGGCGAGCTGGAC
>JANMRJ010000564.1:0-2546 GCA_031370985.1 Acidimicrobiales bacterium | reverse complement strand
GCCTGGGAGGAGGCGAAGTTGGCGGTGAAACAGTAGGGGTGGGTCGGCAGTGCTGGTGAGGAGTCCAGCCGCTCCCATGTCTCACCGCCGTCGCCCGAGCGCATGAGCCCACACTTGCGAGTCCGCGCCTCGCTCAGAGTGGCCACCATGGTGAGCGGGTTCGATGGGTCGACGGCCATGCTCGGCGTGGTGTAAGTCCGGCCGGGGTCGACATCGCCGGTCGTCACCTGCACCGGCTTGGTGAGCAGCGGCGGCTCCGCAGCGGACACGGAACCCGCGGTCGTGAGGACCACCGCGATGGCGGCCATTGCGAGGTACCTACCGGGTGACTTGAACATGCTGTCCTCCATTGGAATGGGCCGGGGGGCGACCGGCACCGAGGCGAACTCGCCCTAGGGATGTCGGGAGGGGGATGGGCCGACTCAGACGGCGATGGGAAGGCAGCGCCCGTGGCCGACGGCCACAGCGCATCCGGTGCTGGACGCCAGAGCACGCGGGGCGACGGTCCTGCTGGTGACCACGAGCGGGATCGACAGTGACAACCGGCGCGTCAACCCCATCTTCGTTCACCTGCATGATCAGAGTTTTCATCCTCGTGAGATGGCAACGACTCAGGCTGAACTTCGCAGGTTGCCGTCCGCATCATGGCGCTGGCGAAGCGCCGACTCAATAGATGCAGTACGCATCTACTAGCCATCGGGCGCAGTGGAACAAACACCTATTGAGCCCGGCGAGGTGCCGGGGGCACAATGCGGGTACGGGAGCAGGGGGGACCAGGGTGTCTTCGTCTCACGGTGGCTCTTCGGGGCTGTCGAAGGTCCGCCTGTAGCATGATTCGTGCGACGACCGTCCGACATGGCCCGATCGCTGCACGTCCGTCTTGATGACGCGTCAGCGGCAGCACTCGATGTCGTTCGTGCCAGCGGCAGTCCTGCCGGCCTGAGATGGTTCGGGGGGAGGTACTCCATCTGCCCGCTCCACGAGGCACCCGTGGGCACGAGCAGCGCGGAGCCCGCTACGCTAGTCGTGCAAGCCGAGGAGTTCCTCGGTCTATCGACGGTGCTTGTCGCGCCCACTTCCACAAGGGCCCGCCCGACGAGTTTTCCGGCCCACGATCATGCTCGACGGGCACGAGACGCGAGTCCTTGTCGAACAGACGGTCGTCATAGACCCGCAACGCCTCGGCCGATCCGCCGGGCGGCTCGACGCCGCGGAACTGCGCTCCGTCGACGACGCCCTCGCTCTCGTCCTGGGCCTGTTGTAGGTCGACCCGGAAACTGTTTGTGTGAAGTGACGGGAAACTGACAGTCGCGGCGCACGACAATTGACAGCCGTTTCACCAGCACCGCGGCGCCCGCAGCGGCGGAGGCCGGCGACCTGCGAGACAGCGTCCAGCCCAATGATCGTTGGCACAGCGCTCAGCAGCCCGACGGATGAGCGGCGTTATCGCTCAGCACGGCGATACCGGTCGGGAGGCGAGGAAGGCATGCGGGTCAGGACCAGCACGTGCTGGTTGATCCGCTTGTCAGCGGGCGCTGCGGTCCCTCTCGGCCAGCGCGCTAGTTCGACTTGCTCGTCACGAAGTTCACGGTCAGGTCAACTTCTCATGCGGCCACCATCTGGTCTGCGATGAAGCCATCGAGGGCCTTGTCGAGCTGCCTCCAGGCGACGGCGAGTGGGCTGCGTTTGGCGATGTCATGCGGTAGTCCGGGATCGAGCCAGGCCAGCCCTGGGGCCAGGACCCGACCGTGGGCTTTGGTGAACAGCACTGCGACCCTGCGCCCGAGCGGGGTCAGGCGGTAGCGATGGGCTACTTCAACTTCGACTCCTACACCCTGACCGATACCTTCAGCGCCCAGGTCAATGTACGCACCGGCAACCTGATGATCTCCGGCTCCGACGCCAGCCTGGCCACCGTCGGCGGCGCCAAGGGGATCGGTCGCACCTACAACACGGCTTCCCTGGCCCCCGGCGCAAGTGCGCCGACTTCGGCGGTGATGCGTCCCGGCTGGCGCTTCAGCGAGTCCCCCGATCACCGGCTGGTACCCAACGCCGACCAGTCCGTCACCTACATCACCCCGAGCGGGGCAAACCCCACCTTCATCGGTTCGCCCCTGGTGGCGCCCACGGGCTTCGACGCGACCCTGGTCCGCGAAGGCGACGGCCTTCACCATGACGTTCCCCGTCAGCGCTGATGTCTTCGTCTCCGACAGGCGTTCGATTCACTGGATTGCGGCCGGGCAATGGCGGAACGACCGCCGGCGAGTCCCGACAATACTCCCGAGCCGCACCGTCCGCCGACAATGTCACAGGCGACTGGCGCGGGTAGCTCCGCTCGGCGTGAGGAGCGTGAACGTCATTGCCTCTCGATTCAATTCGGATTCGCAGTACTGGGGACATCCTGCTGGCACGTCGGCACATCATCAAGGAGGGCTCGTGCACTCGGCCTCACGAAGCTCCTCCCCAACGGGTGGGTGGCCGCTGTGGTACCACTAGGAATGTGAGGAAATATGCAAAGCAGGTTCCGACAGGGCCTCGGGCGGGCC
>JANMRJ010000561.1:0-1412 GCA_031370985.1 Acidimicrobiales bacterium | reverse complement strand
GCCGGCGGCGAAAGCGGCCAGCCCGAAGGCCAGCAGCGGGCCGAGGCCCCGGAGGCCGGACGCGACGCACGCCACCACGGTCGCCACGCCGGCCCACGCCGGCCAGAGCAGACGGTGATGCAGGGTCTCCGCGGCCGCCTTGCGCCACGGCAGGGCGGGGGCGACGGCCATAAGGAACAGGAGGGTGAAGCCGATCGGGGCCGTCATCCGGTTGAAGTAGGGGGCGCCCACCGAGATCTGGTCGCCGTTGACCGCCTCGACCAGCAGCGGGAACACCGTGCCCAGTAGGACGACGAAGGCGAACGCGGCGAAGGCCGCGTTGTTGGCCAGGAAGGCGCCCTCACGCGACACCGGCGAGTCGATCATGCCCGGCGAGCGCAGCTTGTCGCCCCGCCAGCCGATCAGGGCGATCGACACGGCCACAACCAGGGCGAAAAACCCGAGGATCGCCGGCCCGATGGGCGACTCGGTGAAGGCGTGCACCGAGTCGAGCACGCCGGAACGGGTGAGGAAGGTACCCAGGATGGTGAGCGAGAACGTCGCCACCAGGAGCGAGAGGTTCCAGACCCTCAGCATGGCCCGCCGCTCCTGGACCATCACCGAGTGGACGTAGGCCGTGGCCGTCAGCCACGGAAGGAACGAGGCGTTCTCCACCGGGTCCCAGGCCCAGTAGCCGCCCCAACCGAGGACCTCGTACGACCACCAGGCACCGAGGACGATGCCGACGGTGAGGAAGCCCCAGGCGAAGAGAGTCCAGCGCCGGGTCTCCACCAGCCAGCCCTCGCCCACGCGGCCGGTGATCAGGGCGGCCAGGGCAAAGGCGAACGGAATGGTGAACCCGACGTAGCCCAGGTAGAGCATCGGCGGGTGGAAGGCCACCAGGATGTGGTTCTGGAGGAGCGGGTTGGGGCCGGGGCCGTCGAGGGGGATGGCGCCGGCGACGATCCGGAACGGGTTGGCCGGGCCGGCCATGAGGCCGAAGAAGAAGGCGGCGACGCCGAGGGCGATGATGGTGGCCCACGCCACGATGGGGTCGGTGGCCCGATTGCGGAAGTGCCGGGCCATGACGGCCAGGTAGCCGGCGAGCACCAGCGCCCACAGCAGGATCGAACCCTCGAGCGCCGACCACATGGTGGTGACCGTGTAGATGAGCGGCGTGCTGCGGCTGCCGTTGTCGGCGACGTAGGCGAGCGAGAAGTCGTGGCTCAGCAGGGCGTACTGCATGGCGAACGTCGCCAGCAGGGCGCCGGCGAGGACGAGCCAGACGTAGCGCTGCCCGGCTCGGAGCAGGCCGGGGTTGTCCTTGCGGAGGCCGATCGCCAACGTCGCCATGCCGAGAACCGCGGCGACGAGGCCGAGAGCGACGGCCGCAGTACCCAGGACTGCACTCATGGGGCGGTGGTCTGGACCCG
>JANMRJ010000552.1:0-4844 GCA_031370985.1 Acidimicrobiales bacterium | reverse complement strand
CCAGGGCCGCCCCTTCGTCGAGACCCTCTGGTGGACGAACCGAGAACTAATCGCCGCCGGCGCCGAGATCAGCCTGCTGCGCGACCTCCACCGTTCCCGACCAGGCTGAACGCCCGCCGGCGCCGAGATCACCCTCCTGCTGGACCGGCGCCGCTCCCGACCAGGCTCAGCGCCCGCCGGCGGGCCACCTGGATCTCCTCCGCCACGCCGGGGATGTACGAGACCAGGTAGGCGACCGCCTTCATCAGCACTGCCGGATCCTCCTGGAAATCAGCCAGGGCGTTGTTGCAGCAGAAGCACAAAATGCCCCGCACCTTGCCGGTCGAATGATCGTGGTCCACATGGAGCGAGATGTCCTCAGTCATGCCGATGGCCATCCCGCATCCCGGCCGACTTGTAGAAATCCTCCAGCCGCTTCTCGACCCCGCACTTCTTGCATCGCTTCACGCCGCTATTCTATCGAATGTGTGTTCGAGAAACAAGTCAATTTGCCAGGTTTAGGCTAATCCTATTGACCGCCCTTCTGAATGTAGCTTCGTACAAATTCCTCTGCATTGTCCTCGAGCACCTCATCTATTTCATCCAAGAGCTCGTCGAGTTCGGCCTTCAATTTCTCGCCCTGCTTGGCAACAGGAGGCGCGTCAGCGACCACCTCGTCGCTGCGAGTCGTTGACTGCTTCTTCTTCTGTTCACGTTCTGCCATGTCTGGCTTCCTCCTACGTTGACCCCAGCGCTTCGAGAAGCTGGGCCGGAGTCTCACATGCTTGTAACAACCTATCGACATGCGCCGCTGTTCCTCGTAGCGGTTCCATCATCGGAACTCTCCGCAGCGGGTCGGAGCCCAGGTCGAAGACCAGGCTGTCCCAGTTGGCGGCGGCGATCGAGCTGGCCCACTTCTGGAGGCAACGGCCCCGGAAGTACGCCCGGGTGGTGGTGGGCGGGTTGGTGATGGCGGAGATGACGTCGTCCTCGGACAGCAGCCGCTCCAGCCCGCACTTCTCATACAGGGACCGGCCGGGGCGCACATCGTGGTACTGAAGGTCGAGGGCAGCCAGCTTGGGGTCGCCCCACTGGAGCCCGTGGCGGTCGCGGTACCCGGAGACCATCTGGTACTTCGCCACCCAGTCGAGCTGGTTGGCCAGGCTCATGTGGTCGGTCTCCAGGGCGTGCAGGACGGCCTCCCACCGGTCGAGCAGGGCACGGCCGACCTCTTCGCCCACGGCCTCCAGGCCCCGGCTCTCGGCGTACTTGCGGCCCCGGTCGAGCAGCTCCCACTGCATCTCCAGGTCGGTCATGTGCCGGCCGTTCGCCATCTCCAGCGTCGCAGCCAGCGAAAGGTCGTAGGACACCGCCCGGTGGGCCGGCACGGGCGACGCCAGCGTGAGGTCGAGCCCCGCCAGCTCGTCATCCTCGATCATGGCCAGCACCAGGGCGGTGACGCCCACCTTCAGGAACGTGGAGATCTCGGCCAGGTTGGCGTCGCCCACGATGACGTGGAGCCGGCGGTAGCGCTGGGAATCCGAGTGGGGCTCGTCGCGAGTGTTGACGAGCGGCCGCTTCAGCGTGGTCTCGAGGCCAACCTCCTCCTCGAAGAATTCGGCCCGCTGGGTAAGCTGGAAGGGCACCCGGTCGGGGCCGATCCCGGCCCTTTCGCTGCCCACCTTGCCGGCGCCGGTGTAGATCTGCCGGGACACGAAGTGGGGCGTGATCTGACTGGCCAGGCGGGCGAAGGGCACCGCCCGGTCGAGCAGGTAGTTCTCGTGGCAGCCGTAGGAGTTGCCCTTGCGGTCGGAGTTGTTCTTGTAGACCACGATCTCCTGGCCCGCCGGCAGGATCTCGCCGGCGGCCTCGATCGAGCGGGCCAGGATGCGCTCGCCGGCCTTGTCCCAGAGGACGGCCTCCATGGCGTCGGAGCACTCGGGCGAGGAGTACTCCGGGTGGGCGTGGTCGACGTAGTACCGGGCGCCGTTCGTCAGGACCGCATTGACCAGGTGGGTCTCGATCTCGGGGGCCATGGCCCCCTCCCGGGCGAAACCGCGGGCGTCACGGCCGGGCGACTCGTCCTCGAAGTCCCACCCGACCTTGTTGCCCTTCCCGGCGGCCTGGCGCGACAGCGCCGACACATAGGCGTTGATCAGCAGCGACGAGACCGTGATCGGGTTGGAGTCGGCCCCGCGCTGGATGATCCCGTACTCGGTCTCGATCCCGAGGACCTTCCGTATGGCCACGCGACGGGACCCTAGCCCGTTCCTGCAGCCGAACGGCTACAAGTACTGGCCGGTGCCCACACGCTCGATGGCCCGTCCCCCGGTGGCTTCCTTGCCCTTGGACATGAGGGTGCGGACGTAGACGATCCGCTCGCCCTTCTTGCCCGAGATCTTGGCCCAGTCGTCGGGGTTGGTGGTGTTGGGCAGATCTTCGTGCTCCTTGTACTCCTGCTTGATGCTCTCCAGGAGGTCGGAGGTGCGGATGCCCCGGCTCTGGCCGGCGATGACCCGCTTGATGGCCAGCTTCTTGGCCCGGCGCACGATGTTCTCGATCATGGCGCCCGACGAGAAGTCCTTGTAGTAAAGGATCTCCTTGTCGCCGTTCTGGTAGGTGACCTCCAGGAAGCGGTTGTCGTCGTCGTCGCGGTACATCTCGGCGACGGTCGTCTCGATCATGACCTTGACCGTCTTGTCACGGTCGCCCCCGCCGATGCTGGCGACCTCGCCCTCGTCGAGGGGCAGGTCGGACGTGAGGTAGCGGCTGAAGATCTGGGTGGCCGCCCTCTCGTTCGGTCGCTCGATCTTGATCTTCACGTCGAGGCGGCCGGGGCGCAGGATGGCGGGGTCGATCAGGTCCTCACGGTTGGAGGCGCCGATGACGATCACGTTCTTCAGCGTCTCGACACCGTCGATCTCGGCCAGCAGCTGGGGGACGATCGTGGCCTCCATGTCGGAGGAGATCCCAGTGCCACGGGTGCGGAACAAGGAATCCATCTCGTCGAAGAAGACGATCACGGGAACACCTTCTTCCGCCTTCTCCCGCGCCCGCTGGAAAACCAGACGGATCTGACGCTCCGTCTCGCCCACGTACTTGTTGAGCAGCTCCGGACCCTTGATGTTGAGGAAGTAGCTCCGCGCCGCCTTGTTGCCGGTGACCTCGCTGACCTTCTGGGCCAGGGAGTTGGCGACGGCCTTGGCGATCAGCGTCTTGCCGCAGCCCGGGGGGCCGTAGAGCAGGATGCCCTTGGGCGCCGGCAGCTTGTGCTCGGTGAAGAGGTCGCGGTGCAGGAAGGGCAGCTCGACCGCGTCGGTGATCATCTCGATTTGCTCGTCGAGGCCGCCCACGTCCTCATAGGAGACATCGGGCACCTCCTCCAGGATCAGCTCCTCCACCTCGGGACGGGGCAGGCGCTCCAGGAGCAGCCCGGTGCGCGAATCCATGAGGATGCTGTCGCCGGCCCGCAGCTTCTGGCCCATGAGCGACTCGGCCAGCTCGACGACGCGCTCCTCATCGGCCCGGCCGACGACGATGGCCCGCCGGCCGTCCTCCAGGAGCTCCTTGAGGGTGATGACCTCGCCCGACAGCTCGGCGGCGCGGGCCAGGACCACGTTCAGCGACTCGTTGAGGACAACCTCCTGGCCCCGGGTGAGCTCGCTGTCCTCCAGCTCGGGGTGCAGGGCCACCCGCATCTTGCGCCCGCCGGAAAACACGTCGACCGTGCCGTCGTCGTTACGCGACAGGAGCGTGCCGTAGGCCGACGGCGGCTGAGTCAGCTTCTCGACCTCGCGCCGGAGCTCGGCGATGTGGTCGCGGGCCTCGCGCAGGGTGTAGCTCAGCTTCTCGTTCTGCGAGGTGGCCTGGGCCAGCTGGCCCTTGGTATCCAGGAGGCGCTCCTCCAGGGTGCGCACCCGCTTGGGGGCGTCCTGCAGCTTGCGACGGAGGCCGAGGACCTCCTCCTCCAGCGACTTGACCTGCTCGAGCAGCGCTTCGACCTGCTGCTCGTAGGCTGACAGCCGACGTTCGTACTCTGAACTCGACGTCGGACTCACCTCCTCGGGTTGCCCCTCGAAACGAAGGCCACCGTACACCGGGCCTCTCGGGAACCACGGTACTCCGGGTATGGCTGGTTTTCCTGGCCATTTCCGGGTAAATTGGTCGCACGCCCCCTTTGGGGGGCACCCCCCGACCAAGAGGAGAGGCTCTCATGGCGATGAAGGTCTGGATCGACCAGGATCTGTGCACCGGCGACGGTCTCTGCGAGGAGATCGCGCCTGACGTGTTCACGCTGCTCGACGATGGCCTGGCCTACGTCAAGGAAGGCAGCAAGGTCTACAGCGACCCCGGTGGCGTCGAGGGCCTGGGCGTCGTGCCCGCGGGCCAGGAGGACGGCACCATCGAGTCCGCCGAGGAGTGCCCCGGGGAGTGCATCTTCATCGAGGTCGACTGAGGCCGCGGCAGGACCAGGGCGTGTCGGCGGTCGCTTCGAACCTCAACTTCGGACAGCTGGGTGCTCCCCGAGGTGAGCGCACTGACGAAGGCCCACACCCGGCGGACCTTCGCGGTGGCCGGGTCCAGCCAGGAGCCCAGATGGCCGTAGTCGATCTGGGCTTCCTCGCCAGGCTCGACATCGGGGCGCAGCACCGTGACCCGGTCCCGCAGTGAGCTGTCGGGGAACTCCGAGACGACGAAGCGGCGGAAGCTGGTGATGCCTACCGCCAGCCCGTGCTCGTCACGCAACCGCTGGTGCACGGTGGTCACGGTGTTGGTGGACAGCATGTCGGCGATCCGCTCCCGCTGGGCCTCGATCACCCCGAAGGTCCGGCTCCGGGACTTGGCGTCGACCAGTTCGGGGAACC
>JANMRJ010000539.1:0-4207 GCA_031370985.1 Acidimicrobiales bacterium | reverse complement strand
CGGCCCTGGCCGGGATCTCCAGTTCGATGACCTCCCCAGTCATCTCCGTATTGTTCACGGCATTACGTGGTCTCGCCGCCGTCGGAGCCGCCGCCGACTGCCGAATCGACGGAATCGTGGATCGAGAACACCTTGGTCAGGCCGGTTATCTCGAACACCTTGAGGATCCGGCTCTGGGTGCAGACGAGGAGCAGGTCGCCGTCATGGCTGCGGAGGCGCTTGAGCCCGCCGACCAGGACGCCGAGGCCGGTGGAGTCCAGGAAGTCGACGCCTTCGAGGTCGACGATGATCTTGTGCCTGCCTTCGCTCACCAGCTCGATGAGACGCTCGCGGAAGCGTGGGGCGGTGTAGACATCGACCTCACCACGCACGCTGAGCACGGCGAACCCGTCTCTCTCCTCAACGTCCAGACCGAGATCCATGCATTTCCTCCCCAGGAGTTCCTCTCCACGCTAGCAAGCGGGCGGGAGACCCTCGGAAGCCGTTGCCGGCAAGGAAGGGGTTCAGCGGCTCCCGGCACGAGCGAGGGGCCGCCTGGCGGAGGAAACCACGTCGACCACCTCAATGTCGCCTGCGTTGAACGCCGGCGCCCACACGGTGAGCGGGTCGGGCCTGGAGTGCCCCCCGTCATCGCCGGCCGCCCTGGGCTCCTCGGCCGCCAGGCCGAAGGGCCCGAGCTCAGGGTCGGGCACAGGGGCCGGCGCCGGGATGACGCTGAGCGGGGCGGGGGCGACGTAGGTGGGGGCGGGTGCCTTCGGCGCGACCACGACGGGGAGGTCGGCGTCGGCTTTCACCCGCCGGCTGAGCAGGCGCGTATGCATGGCGAGCAGGAGCAGGACCAGCCCTCCGGCCACCGGGACCAGCGGGCGGCCGCCTTCCAGGCTCAGGATGGAGGAGCCGGCGGCGTCACGCGGCGAGGTCGCTTCGGCGTCGCCCTCCTCAATGTCGTCGCCAGGTGGCCGGGCGCCGAACGGCAGGGTGCCCTTGAACCCGGTGTCGGGGGGCTCCGGGACCGTGATCGTGGGAAGGGTCCTGGTCGGAGGGCGGGATGCGATGAAGCCGGAGAGGTCGACGCCCGCCGGCGGCGCGGGCTTGACCGTGGTGGTCGGGCCGGCGGCCGGCGCCCCAGGGAGCGGCGCAGCCGTCGTCGTGGTGGGCAGGACAGGAACCGTCGCGGTGGCCCCGGCCGACGGCTCCGACAGCTTCTCGCTCTCCGCCGTGCCGGTGGCCCCCTTGCGCACGGCGACGACCTGGTAGGTGTAGTCGCCCCCGCCGAAGGTTGAGGTGGTCGTGTCGGCGAAGGTCACCTTGGTGCCCGACGTGGGGTGGTTTACCTTGCCGCCGACCTGGAAGTACTTGGTGGCGCCGGGATCCTTGCGGAAGACGGCGTAATACAGCATGTCGCCCTCGGTGTTGCGGGACCACGCCAGGTCCACGGTGCGAGCGTCGTTGACCTTGGGCGTGTCGAGGACCGGCCGGGCGGCTGGGGCGGCGATGGCGAACTTCCGGTCGACGGTGGTGGTGGCGCCCTCGATCACGAGCGTGCCCTCGAGTGCGGTGATCGTCGCGGTGTGCGGGCCGTTGAGGGGGAAGGAGGCGGTGTGGGCGAACGGGCACTGCTCGGTGGTGCAGTTCTTGGTGAGCACGGTCCTGCCGTCGAGGGCCACCGTTACCCGCTTGACCGTGAGGCCAAGGACGGTGTTGCTGGCGTTTGCCGTGCCGCTGATGGTTACCGACGCCGTATCGAGAATGGCGTTGGCCGCGGGCTTGAGGTCGGTGAACGTGGGGTCGGCGCTGGCCGGCGCCGCCGGCATACCGAGCAGCACGGAGAGGACGAGGGCGCCGGCCGCCCCTACGCGTCGCCCGAGGCCGGGTCTCACGCCGCCTTCAGATCCTTGACCCACGTGGCGCGGATGATCAGCCGTTGGGCCGCCGACCCCTTGGGGTGGCACGTGGTCAGGGTGAGGGAGCGCTCGCCGGTCGGGTCGATGACGCTCAGGTCGGTGGGCGCCACCACGTAGGGGTCCTTGGACACCTGATAGATGCACCCGCCGATGGGCGTGGTGAGCTCGATGGTGGCGCCGGGCTTGAGTTGGTCGATGTTGCCGAACGGGCGCCCGTATGTGGTCCGGTGGCCGGCGATGGAGACGTTGCCGCCCTCGCAGGGCAGCGGCGTCGTGGGGTAGTGGCCGGCACCCGCCCGCAGGGCGCTGGGCGTGACGCCCTCGACCACGACAGTGTCGAGGCCGATCGAGGGGATCTTGATGCGCGTGAGGCTGTCGCCGGTCTCGACCTTGCGCGCCTTGTACGCCTGCTGGAGCTTTGGACTGGCGATCTGCTCCTGTAGTCGCTCTTGGATTCGGCCCTGCCACATGTTCGTGGCGAAGGGGAACCCGACCAGTCCCAGCCCCCCGAAGAGGAGTAGGACCGAGAGGCCGGAGAGCGTGCGGCGCAGCCACGGCTTGGTGCGCAGTTGGTCTATGAGCATGGGGAAGCCCCTGTCATGGCTGTCGTGGCTGTCATGACCGTCAAGGGGCCACCCATGCCGCGTGCGATTATTCGCTCACCCGCTCGTTGTTGCCGGCGGCCTGGGCGGAGAGGACCCGGCGGCGGATGCCGAGGGCCATCACCAGGAGACCGGCGCCGGTCAGGGGCAGCCAGGGGCCGTTGCCGGTCTTGGCCAGCGCCGGCACGACGGGCTGGATGACCTGCTGCTGGCTGACCAGGCGGGTCTGGCCGCCGACGCCGGTCTCGGCGTGGGCCAGCTCCAGGGCGATCCCGCCGTTGAGGCCCTTGAGCAGCTGGATGCTGACTCCGTCGGCGTAGGAGGCGACGGCCCCGGTGTTGGGGTCGGTCACCGTGCGGCCGGCGCCGAGGGAGATGGTGGTCTCGAGGGGCGTGCCGGCAAGGAGGGTCAGAGGAGCGCCGAGGGAGATCGGGATGTCGATCCCGCCGAGGAGGGCGCCGAGGCGCACCCGGGCGACGGCGGCGTCGAAGGTGGGGGTGCTCTTGGCGGTGGCCCGGTCGAAGGTGGAGACCGACTTGGCCTGGCCCACGATGATCGACAGCAACGGTGTGCCGCCGAGGGTCAGGCCCGGGAGCAGGTCGATCCGAGCGCCGGCGGCGTTGGCGGTGGCGGTGACCGCGGCGGCGCTGGTGACGGTCTGGGCGATCGACTCGCCGAGGGCGATGTCGACCAGGCCGGTGGCCCGCCTGACGCCCTCGAGGAGGTTGTTCACCAGGCTGCTGACCGGGGCGACCGTGGACGTGGTGCCCAGGCCGAGGGTGGTGGCCAGGCTTCCGACCAGGCCGCCGATGCCGGGGAGGGTGTTGATGACGGTGCCGACGGTCTGGTCGACGACCGGGAGGAGCTGGGCCAGCAGGGTCTGAAGGAGCTGGATGATCGGGTCGAGGGCGTTGAGGGCGGCGACATCGACGCCGGCCACCGAACCCTTGCCGAAGGCCGATGGGCCGGCGGCGCCGGTGTCGACCTTGGACTCACCGCAGGCCAGTTCGACGGCCAGCAGGCTGACGATCGGGACGTTGAGCAGGCAGGCCTTGGGCGGCGCCGCACTCTGGTTTGGGCCGGTGACCTCGCTGCTGCTCGTGGTCCCGGGGGCCAAGACGGCCACGCCGGCGCCGGACGCCTTGGCCATCGGGGTGCTGTTGATGATGGCGCTGGCTTGGCCGACCGTCACCCGGTTCCCGAAGAGGTTCAGTTCGAGGCCGCGTGCCGCGGCGGTGGCGATGAAGCTCTCCGGACGGGTCTCGACTGTTTGGGCCGACGCGGGTAGCGCCAGCACCGCGGTCATGACCAGAGCCGCCAAACCGATTGCCCCAAGACGTTGCATCGTACGCATCTTCTGAACCCCTCCTGTGGATGACCCGTCGCGGGCACTGCTGCCCGCACCGGTCACTGCCTCCCGGTAACTGCCGTGCACAAGTAGCTACCAGAAGAATGCACGCCAGGTCCAGGGATCTGGGCGATTTTCTTGCTCAAAAGAGCCGACCCATCACGGAGAGTGGCATTTTGGCGTCTTGGGACTACCGTTCGACTCGCATCGTGGCGGAGGCCCGGAGGGTGATGTCGCGCATGGCGGCGCCCACGAGGGGCACCGCGGAGGCTTTGTAGGCCACTTCGACCGTGACCCGGCTGCCGGGCGCACCCCGCCCGGTGCTGGTGACCGTCAGGCGGCCACCAGCCAGG
>JANMRJ010000526.1:0-12392 GCA_031370985.1 Acidimicrobiales bacterium | reverse complement strand
ACCGGGGTGTCTCCGAGATTGAGGAACGGATCGCCCGCATGACCGAGCCGACCACCCTCGACGGCGAGATCTCTCGGCGGGGGGCCGTCATGGCTGCAGTCTCTGCGATGGACTTCCCACGGGCCGAGAGCCTTGCGGCGGAGCTTGGCCCCGGTATGGATGTCGAGCAACAACGGCAGCTCGAGACACTGCTACCGACCGTCGTCGGGTCCGAAGTCGTCGATGCGTCCCTGCGGGACGTGATCGTCCGGAGCCGGGCCAGTTGTGTCGCCCCCACTCCGTGTCCTGCCCTGCAGCAGGCTTCAGACGGTCTGGAGGAGGCCGTGCGCCCTGGCGGCGTCGATGTGGTGGTGCTCGTGTCTGATCCTGACGACGTGCCGGAGGCGTGGACCGGCAACGGATTGCATACCGCCTTCACGTTCGACGAATACGCGGCGCGACTGAGAGCGTTGACGGAGGTCAACGCCAAGGCCTGTGAGAACCGCTGCGTGGCGCTTGGCGCGGCCCAAGACGAGCTGCGGGACTGGATTCAGAAGCTACGGGGCGACAACGACCTGGTGGTGATCAAGCCAGGCCGTTAGCGCCCGTTAGCGCTCGTGCCGCTTCTCCGCGCTCCGAACCTTCCGAGGTTGAGGCGGGATGTGCCAATCAGGCGGTACTTGCCGCCGGGGTCGAAGGAGCCCTTCACGTTGAGGACGATGTCGATGCGGAAGCCGGCGGTGCCGTCGCAGGGCGGCTCCTCGGTGGCGTCGTCGCGCTTGCCGACCTCCCAGTCGAGCTCGTTGGGCACGGTCGGAGCGAAGTGGCCCGTGCGCATCTTCGACAGGCGGCGGATGGCGTGGGCCTGGGCGGTGGCTTCGGGCTTGAATTCGTTGGTCGTCGCCGAACGGCAATTGGCGCCAGTTTCGATACAGAGTGCTTGAAGTTGTAGCCCCTCACCCGGTACTTGTGGCCGGCGAAGCCGAAGAGGCCGGCGTAGTTGTCTCGGTGTAGGTCTTCGTGGTGCGATTCCAGCTGGGATCGATGACGACCGGGAACTGGGCGGCCGTCAGGTTGCCGATCACTTCGATCTCGAGGAAGCCGAGGCCGGCCCGCACGGCGACATCGACGCTCTCGCCGTCAGCCCCGACGGCGGTCACACCGTCGAAGCGGGCCACGACCGTGCCGTCACCGAGGGTGGCAACGCCCGTCTCCGCGTCGACCGACAGCGGCTGCCCGGCGGACTCGACCCCCCAGCGGACAGTCCGGGGCGACGCCGGGCCCGCCAGCACGTCGAAGGTCGCCACACCGCCGTCGAAGGGGCGGTAGACGACATCGCGACCCTGGGCCGGTTGTGAATCGATCGCTACCCGCCCCGCCACCGTGGACGCTCCCCCCGTGGCGTCGCTGAGTGACGACCGGAGAAGCAGCGGCGCGGTGCCGCCGCCGGATGCCACCACCGAGCGCGTCCCGGCGTCGAACTCCACGCTCGACCCCAGCCAGCTGAAACGGACACCGTTGACGGACGGCAGGGCCACGACCAGGCCCTGGTCGACGCTCAGGAGCTGGCGGAGCAGGGCGTCGGGGACCGACGACACGACGAGGGCTGACGGGGCTGCGGCCTGGGTCGGGGCGGCGACGACCACGTCGGCCATGAAGAGGCCGAGGACGCTCAGGAATGTTGCGACGCGCGGGCGGAGCGGGGACATGACGAGTGATCTCCCGTGCCGGGCGGGCACTCCGACGGTGCCGCTCCTGGGAGGCTACAGATCGTCCGCCGGATATGCCGCGCGCTCCCGGCCGAACCAATGGACGGGCCCGGGCCGACCGACGAGCCGCTTGTGCTCGCTGGCCGATTATGAGGTGCGGTGGCTCATCCCGGCTGGAGAGTCGGGGACCTTGGGGGCTCGCACGACCCGGCCGGCGGCCTGGTCGACCAGCCGGCCGACCTCGGCGCCGTCGATCGTCTCCTTTTCCAGCAGGGCCCGAGCCACCAGGTCGAGACCGCCGCGGAGCTCGCTGAGCAGGTCACGGGCCCGGTCCTCCTGGCGGCGGAGGATGTGCTCGACCTCCTCGTCAACCACGCGGGCGGTGTCGTCGCTGTAGTCCCGGCTGTGCATGAGGTCCTCACCGAGGAACACCATGCCCTGCGAGCCCCAGGCCATCGGCCCGACGCGGTCGCTCATACCCCACTCGCGCACCATCTTGCGGGCCAGCTCGGTGCAGCCCACCAGGTCGTTGTTGGCGCCGGTCGAGCGGTTGCCGAAGACGAGCTCCTCGGCGATGCGGCCACCCAGGCGCACGACGAGGGAGTCCTCAATGTAGGGCTGGGTGTAGATGTGGCGCTCCTCGATGGGGAGCTGCTGGGTGACTCCGAGGGCCATGCCCGAGGGCAGGATCGTGACCTTGTGCACGGGGTCGGCGTGCTCGAGGGCATAGGCCAGCACGGCGTGGCCGCCCTCGTGGTAGGCGATGACTTCCTTCTCCGGGCCGGAGAGGGCCATCGAGTCCCGGCGCTGACCCATGAGGATGCGGTCGCGGGCGGCCTCGAAGTCGTCCATGTGGACATCCTTGGCGCCCCGGCGCACGGCGTGGAGGGCGGCCTCGTTGACCAGGTTGGCCAGGTCGGCGCCGCTCATCCCGGGGGTGCCCCGGGCGACCACTGACAGCTCGACGTCGTCGGCCATCCGCTTGTCCTTGGAGTGGACCTGGAGGATGGGCAGGCGCTCCTCGAGGTCGGGGAGGGGGACGACGATCTGGCGGTCGAAGCGGCCCGGGCGGAGCAGGGCCGAGTCGAGGATGTCGGGCCGGTTGGTGGCCGCCATCATGACCACGCCCTCGGTGGACTCGAAGCCGTCCATCTCCGAGAGCAGCTGGTTCAGCGTCTGCTCGCGCTCGTCGTGGCCGCCGCCCATGCCGGCACCGCGCTTGCGGCCGATGGAGTCGAGCTCGTCGACGAAGATGATGCAGGGGGCTTGCTTGCGGGCCGTCTGGAACAGGTCGCGCACCCGGGCCGCGCCGACGCCGACGAACATCTCCATGAAGTCCGAGCCGGTGATCGACATGAACGGCACGCCGGCCTCGCCGGCCACCGCCCGGGCAATGAGGGTCTTGCCGGTGCCCGGAGGGCCGACGAGCAGCACGCCCTTGGGGATGCGGGCGCCGATGTCACGGAACTTGCCGGGCGTCTTCAGGAACTCGACAACCTCGCCGATCTCCTGCTTCACACCCTCGTAGCCGGCCACGTCGGCGAAGGTCGTCTTCGGCTTCTCGGTTGTGTACACCTTGGCCTTGGACCGGCCGATCGACATGATCCCGGCCATCTGGCCCTGGGCCCGGCGGCCCATCCACCACCAGAACAGCACCAGCAGGCCGATGGGCAGGACCCATACGATGACGGTGCCGATGAGGTTGGAACTCGGCGGGTGGTAGTCCTCTGTCACGCCCTTCTCCCGCAGGAGCGTGTAGTCCTGTTCAGGGATGCGGGCGGGCGCAGTGGTGGTGAACTTGCCCTTGCCGTCCTTGAGCTCGCCGCTGATGCGCGATGTCTCGTTGTCGACATCGACCTTGGCGACCTCGCCGTTGCGGACCTTCGTCAGAAAGGCGGAGTAGTCGATCTTCTTGGCGTTCGAGCTGGTCATGGCCGGGGCGGCCAGGAGGGCGAGCAAGGCGACGCCGATCAGGACCCACACCACGGGCCGTGGCCAGCTGGTGCCGGTGCCACCGGCGTTCGGTGTGCCCGGCGGCCGGTCCTTCCGCGCGCCGCGCGGGTCGGGAGGCGGGGGAGTCATTGTCACCCATCGTAGGCCCCGGCAGCCGCTAACCGGACGCCACTGTCTCCTCCGGGGGTCCGCGCCACGCTGGCGAAGCCCGGGTAGGTTGCCCCAATGTTCCGCCAGCGCCTCTGCGCCCACCCGGGCTGCGGCGTCACCGCCACCGCCGTGCTCACCTTCCAGTACTCCACCAGAACGGTATGGGTGCTCGACCAGGGCGACGATGAGCCGTCCGCCATCGACCTCTGTACGCGGCACGCGGAGCGGGTCTCGCCACCCCGTGGGTGGACCGCGCATGACCGTCGAGCCAGCGCGTCGCCGGGCATGACGACATCGGTGGCCTCCTAACTCCTCCTCTAGGACTCCTCCCAACTCCTCCCAACTCCGTCTCCCGCTGACTGGACCGCTCGGGCGTGGCCCTACGCTGGGAGTCGTGGAGCCGCAACTGCCTGGTCTCTCCCCGGAACCCCGGCCCGCCGACGCCGCCGCCCCATCGCGCCCGCCGCGCTGGGGATTCGGCGACTTCTTGATCGGCCTGGTCGGCGGTTATGCCCTGGCCAGCCTCGTCGCCGTGCTCTGGTTCGCCGGCACGGGTCAGGAGGAGCTCAGCCTCGTCGGCCAGACGTTCAGCCAGCTCGGCCTGTGGACGGGTTTCGTCGGGGCCGCGCTGGTGGCTAGCCGGCGCAAGGGCGCCGGCACGCTGGCCGACGACTTCGGCTTCCGGATCCGCTGGTCGGACCTCGCCGTCGGCGCGGTGGTGGCGTTCGCGGTCCAGCTGCTCGTCCTGCCCGGTATCGCCTTCCTGCTCCGGCCGCTACTCGGGGAGCCTGAGGTCTCCGGACCGGTGAAGGACATGCTGGACCAGGCCGGCGGGATCCGGTTCCTGGGCCTGGTGCTCTCGGTCGCAGTGGGGGCGCCGATCGTCGAGGAGCTGTTCTTCCGCGGCCTGCTGCTCCGCTCGTTGCAGAAGCGCCTGCCCGACAGCGTGGCGATCGCACTGTCGGCCGTCGCCTTCGGCCTGGCCCACGGCAGCGCGCTGCCGGCCGATGCCGTGGCGCTGGTGATGGTCAGCCTCACCGTCTTCGGCGCCATCCTCGCCACGCTGGCCGTCCGCACCGGGCGGCTCGGCCCCAGCATCGTGGCCCACGCCGTCTTCAACCTCTTCTCCCTGCTCTACCTGACGTTCTCTCGCTAAAATCCCTGATGTTCTCTCGCTAAAATCGAGGTGGGGCGGGGTACTCGGCCGGGCTGGAGCCAGTCGGCTCAGCGGTCGAAGCGGGGCTCGCTCGACGCCGAAGTTCCACGGAACTCGGTACATCCTCTCGACGCGTGCGCATCTGGTCGCGGCTAAATGTCGTTCCAGACTGCTGCAGTGACGTACCGGGCGAGGTGGCCGGTGTTGGTCGTTGCCACCACAACTGGTTCCTCGGGTCCGACGGGGAGGGTGCGGGCCTGCGCAGCCAGAATGACATCGCCGTCGAGGGCGTAGTCGTGGGCGGTGGGCTGGCCTCTGTTGCGTGCGTTGGCCCAGAGTTCGGCGGCGTCTCGCATGACGCGGGTCGTGATCGGCGCGTAGCCGAACCCGGCGCAGAGGGCGTCGAGGCGGGCTATGGCGGCGGAGCGTTCGCCACGGAGGAGCTCACGGCGGACCTCGTAGTCGGAGATCTCGGCGACGACAAGGTGATGTCCGTCGGCGATTTTGGCCCGCGCCCACGATTGGGCGGCTGCGGCGGGGCCGCTGCCTGTGGGGTTGGCGAGTAGTCCCAGCGGACCTGCATCCAGCACGATCCACATTGCCGGGCCTTCAGAAGGGACGGTCTTCGGCGGCGCGGCTCTCGGCCAAGGCGTCTACCAGCGCGGCGACCGTATCGGCTCGTTCGGTCTGGTCGCCGATCCCGTTGACCCGGTCGAGAGCCGCAAGCGCTCGTGCCGCGGCGTTATCGTGACCACGGGCGTAGACCTCTGCCTTGCCGATGTGTTCGCTACCGACCTTGGCCTTGTGACCCGTGGTTGTCCAGCCGAGACGCTCCATCTTGAGGCGGACGGCGACACCGATCAGTTGGCGGAGACGGTGGTCAGCCCGGTTCTGAAGTGCGCTATCGATGACCGGATCGGAGGCGAGCAGCCGGGCAATGCCAGACACCGCCGGGCGGCCGTCCGCAGCTGCGTCGGCGAGCCGCTGCTCATTGTCCGGATCGTTCAACAGGGCGAACAAGTGATCGGCGACCGCCGGTTGAGCATCGATAGTGCCGAGGAAGCGCGTCGCATAGGTGTCAGCCTGGAACGCAGCTCGATCAACCCGGCCTGCGATCGCTGTGGCCCTCGTCGTCGTCACAAACCCACGCTACCAGACCCTCTCCACCAGTCGGTCTCGGCGAAACCCCTCAGTTGCTGCGTCCGCCCGCCCCCACCTCCACACCCCCATCGGCCCACTGACTCAGGGCGCCGTGGTGGTGGTAGTCGTGCGTGTGGCGATGGTTACGACGCTCGTCGTCGTGGTCGTCGCCGGCACGGCGGTAGTGGTAGTGGTAGTTGGCGCCGGCGCCGTGGTGGTGGTCACCTCCGGTGGCACTGCCGCGTTGGGGACGGCCTTGCCTTCGTCGGGCGGCGCCTCGGCCTCGGGGCTGTTCAAGACGTGGACGCGTGTGCCGCCGGCCACCTGGTTGAAGAACGTCGGCGCCGCGTACATCGGGATGCGGATGCAGCCGTGGGACGCGGGATAGGCCGGCACCGAGGGCGACCCGTGGATGGCGATGCCACCGTTGAAGTACATGGGCCACCACAGCTCACCGAGCGGGGCGACCTCCAGGCCAGCCGCCTTGCGGCCGATCCGGAACGACCCGCCCGGAGTGACCGCCACGCTGCACTCACCATCGACGCAGTAGCGCTCGTTGTTCCCGGTCGACACCGGGAGGATGCGGGCCAGCGACCCGTTCACCCAGTGGAACAGGACTTGGCGGGCGACATCGATTTCGATGCGCGTCGGCGCCCCGCCGGCCAGCATGGGCCCCGGCTTCGACGCGATAGCCAGCGCGGCCTGGGTCTGGGGGCCGTCCCCGCCGTCGACGCTCAGCCCCTCGACCTTCTGGAAGGCCATCACGGAGTAGGTGGTGCGGGAACCCCACTTCCCGTCGGGCGTGCCGATGTCGTAGCCCAGCTCGGCCAACCGCTCCTGGATCGCCTGTACCGACGCGATGCCGGCAGTCGCAGCCTTCGCCGGCTCGGTCGACGTGGTCGTCGGCGCCTCGGTGGTGCTGGTGCTGGTGCTGCTGGCGGTCTCGGCGACGACCGACGCCCGGGTGGTCAGAGTGGTGGCGGACGCGGCCTGGGACTTGGCCGAGTCGCCGGCGTCGGCGGAGGAACAGGCGGCCAGCGTGAGGGCCAGCGCCACACCCACCACCGTCCCGCACGCGGGCTTCGTCCGGCTCCGATCTCGCGTCTTGATGCTCACAACCGCCTTTGACTCCACAAGAGGGTGAATCGTTCCACACTTTTTCCACCGGTTGCGCCGAGGCGCTCAAGTCTCGCACCGATTGTGCCGATACCAGCATCTGCCTTGGGAGGCTCTGAGTACGAGGGGGTTCGCCATGACCTGTCCGACTTGCCGTTCGAACACGCTGGTGGAGATCGGCCTCTGCGTCGGTAACCAGCTGATCACCATGCACTCCTGCACGAGATGCGAGGGCCGCTGGTGGGACCGCGCCGGTGAGCGGGTGACGCTCCCGTCGGTGCTGGAGCTCGTCGCCGCCAAGTAGCCGCCATGGCGGCGCGGCCGGAGGCGATCCCGGCACCGGTGATGAGCCTGATCCCGCCATGGCCGGCGTGGATGACAAGATAGAGGCCATGCCAGGTTCCCGGTGGCCGGCGGTAGGTGATGTCCGCGAGAGGTTCGTCGAGTCGACGAAGGCCCGCCTGACGACCAAACCGTCGGTCGAGACGATCGTCACCTTCGCCGTGGTCGCCGCCGCGGTCATCTTCACCTTCGCCCAGCTCCAGCCCGGGCTGATCTTCGCCCACACCACGCCGGCCGGCGGCGACACCGGATCCCACGTCTGGGGGCCGGCGTTCATGCGGGACCACCTGCTGCCCAAGGGCCGGCTCACCGGATGGGCACCCGACTGGTACTCCGGCTTCCCGGCCTACCAGTTCTACTTCCCGCTGCCGGCGCTGGTGATCGCCCTGCTCAGCTTCATCATCCCCTACCAGATCGCCTTCAAGCTGATCACGATCGCCGGCCTGCTGACCCTGCCGATCGCGGCCTGGGCCTTCGGGAAGCTGTCGGGGATGCGCTTCCCCGGCCCCGCGGTGCTGGCCGTGGCCACAGTGCCGTTCCTGTTCGACCGGGGCTTCACCATCTACGGCGGGAACATCCCCTCGACGCTGGCCGGCGAGTTCTCCTTCTCCATCAGCCTGTCCCTCGCCCTGCTCTTCCTCGGTGTGGTGGCCCGGGGCCTCGACACCGGCAAATATCGGGCCCTGGCCGGCGTCCTGCTGGCCCTCACCGGGCTCACCCACCTCCTGCCCACCGTCTTTGCCGTCATGGGCGCGCTGGTCCTCTACCTGCTGCGCCCCGGCCGGCGCCGGCTGGGTTTCGTGGGTGCGGTCTTTGCCGTCGGCGCCATGCTCGCCGCATTCTGGTCGGTGCCGTTCGCCTTCCGCCTGCCGTATGCCAACAACATGGGCTGGGAGAAGATCACCGAGTACGGCAAGAACCTCTTCCCTCACAACCTCCGCTGGGTGGTTGCCCTCGCCGCCCTCGGGGCGGTGATGAGCGTGATCAACCGGCGGCGGTCGGGGCTGTTCTTCCTCGGTATGGCCACCATCGCCGGCGCCCTGTTCATCGTGGCCCCCCAGGCCCGCCTCTGGAACGCCCGCATCCTGCCCTTCTGGTACCTCAGCCTCTACCTCCTGATGGGCGTGGCGGTCGCCGAGGTCGGTCCCGCCATCGGGCGATGGTTGGCTACCGACCCCGAGCAGCCGTCGCCCCTGGGCCGGCTCCTCACCCCGATCGGCGCCGCCCTCGCGGTGTGGATGATCGTCGGCCTGCCCCTCGGCGTCCTGCCCGGCTGGCTGCCGAAGCCGACCACGACCGACTCGAGCTTCATCCCCTCCTGGGCCAAGTGGAACTACTCGGGCTACGAGCGCAAGGCGGCGTACCCGGAGTACAAGGCGATCGTCGACACCATGGCCGATGTCGGGCGCACAAATGGGTGCGGCCGGGCCCACTGGGAGTACGAGTCCGGGCTCGACCGCTTCGGCACGCCGATGGCGCTCATGCTCCTGCCGTACTGGACCGACGGCTGCATCGGCTCGATGGAGGGCCTCTACTTCGAGTCCTCGGCGACGGTTCCCTACCACTTCATGTCCGCCGCCGAGCTGTCCAAGGCCCCTTCGAACCCCATGCGGGACCTGCCGTATCCCACGCTGAGCGTGGCCGACGGCGTCCGCCATCTCCAGCTCCTGGGCGCCCGCTACTACATGGCCTTCTCGCCGGAGACGATCGCCCAGGCCAACGCCCACCCTGACCTGCGGCAGGTGGCGACCACGGGCCGGTGGATCGTCTATGACATCAGCGGCTCCGAGCTGGTCGCCCCCCTGAACTTCCAGCCCGCGGTCGTGACCGGGCCGGTCAAGGGCGAGGTGCCGTGGATGAACATGAGCGTCGACTGGTACACCGACTTCGACGCCCAGGATGTCTTCCTTGCCGCCTCCGGTCCGAAGGAGTGGCAGCGGGTCAAAGCGCACTCCGTCGCCTCCGAGGTCAAGACTGTGGGTTCCAACGTCACGGTCGACGTGCCTGAGCGCCGGCCCGTCCAGCCGGCCAAGGTGACCAACATCTCCTCGGATGACAACGACATCACCTTCGATGTCGACCAGGTGGGTACGCCCGTGGTGGTGAGGGCGTCGTACTTCCCGAGCTGGCGGGCGTCGGGGGCCAAGGGCCCCTACCGGGTGACGCCGAACCTCATGGTTGTGATCCCGACCTCGACCCATGTGAGCCTCCACTACGGGTTCACGCCGGCTGACGGCCTCGGGTACCTCCTGACCTTCGGCGGCATCGCCCTCGCCGTGGCCTTCTCCCGGCGCGGCCCGGTGGGTTTCGATGACCCTCGCCCCTACGACGAGCCTGTCGAGCTGCTTGGGGACCTCGGCGCTACTCCGCCCCCGCCCCCGCCCCTGCCCCCACCATCCCCGCCCCCGGTCACGGTGCCCGACCGGGGCAGCTGAGCCGCGACGCTGTCCGCCCGCAGTCACGGATGGATCTGACCGACACCGTTCTCTCCCCGCGCGTCGAGCGCCGCCGCGACCAGCCGGCGGAGGCGCCGTCGCGCCCGCGCCTGCCCTGGCCGGCGATCGCCACCGGCATCGTTGTGCTGTTGGGCGTCGTCGTGCGCTTCGCCACCACCTCGCCCCTGTGGCTCGACGAGGCCCAGACCGTCGGCATCGCCCGGCTCCCGCTGGGCCAGCTGGCCGAGGGCCTGCGCCACGACGGGGCGCCGCCGCTGTTCTACGCCTTGCTCCACGGCTGGATGAGCGTCTTCGGCGACGGCGACCTCGCCGTGCGGTCCCTCTCGGGCCTGTTCGCCGTCGCCGCCCTCCCGCTGGCTTGGCTGGCCGGCCGGCGCCTGGGCGGGAGGACCGTGGCCTGGTCGGCCGTGGTCCTGCTGGCCTCGTCGCCGTTTGCGGCCCGGTATGGCACCGAGGCCCGGATGTACTCCCTCGTCGTGGCGTTGGTGCTGGCTGGCTACCTGGCGGTCACCGAGCTGCTGAAGCGACCGCGATCACGCCCGGCGGCGGCCGGCGCGGCCGGGATCACGGGCGCTCTGCTGCTGACCCACTACTGGTCGCTCTACCTGCTGTTCGTGACCGGCGTGACCCTGGTCATCGTCGCCCGCCGGGGTCCGTCGCCGGCCCGTGAGGGCGCCCGCCGCGGCCTGGCGGCCATGGCGGTGGGGTCGCTGGCCTTCGTGCCGTGGTTGGGGTCGTTCGGATACCAGGCTGCGCACACGGGCACGCCCTGGGGGGGCGCCGGCCGCCTGCGCTCAATGGTCGACACGGTCTTCGCCTTCTCCGGCGGGTATTGGGACCCGGGCCTGCTGCTGGGCATGGCGACCTACGGCCTCATCGGCCTGGCGCTGGCCGGCGCCGCCGTCGACCGCCGGCGCATCGAGATCGACCTGCGCACCCGTCCCGGCGGCCGCCACCTGGCCGTCGTGGGGTTCGGCACCCTGGCCGTGGCCATCGTCGCCACCGTGGTCGGACGGTCCGCGTTCGCCGTCCGCTACGCGGCGGTGATGTTCCCGATGGTCGTCCTGCTCGCTGCTCTGGGCACCAAGGTCCTGCTCGACCGCCGGGTGCGGTTCGCCCTGCTCGGGGCCATGGTGGTGGCCGGGTTCTGGGCGACGGTCCCCAACGTTTTCGGCGACCGGACATCCGCGGCCCGGGTGGCGGCGGCACTCACCGTCGGCGTCGAGCCGGGCGACATCGTCGCCTACTGCCCCGACCAGCTCGGCCCCTCGGTCAGCCGCCTGTTGCCCGACGATCTCGGCGCCGCCCAGCTGACCTTCCCCCGGGCCACCGCGCCCCAGCTCGTCGATTGGGTCGACTACGCCACGGTCAACAAGGCCGGCGACCCCGCGGCATTCGCCCAGATGCTCCTCGACCGGGCCGGTCCCACGCACACGGTCTGGGTGGTGTGGGCGCCCGGCTACCGAACGTTCAAGGACCGCTGCCAGGGCCTGCTCGCCCACCTCGACCTGGCCCGACGCGTCAACACCCGCCCGGTCAAGCTGCCGAAGAACTTCGAGAAGCCGGCGCTGATCCGCTTCCCACCCCAATAGGAGAAGCTGCTCAGGGATGGTCCTGCCACAGCGCGATCCGCAGGCGCACCAGGTTGGCCATGGTGCGGGGGATCCGGCGGGCGATGGAGCTTCGCGACGGGCGCAGTTCCTGCACGACGACGGGCACCTCGCCGGAGCGGAGGCCGGCTCGCTCGGCCCGCAGGATCAGCTCGGTGTCGAACAGGTCGGTGCCGAACCGGCATGCCTCGGCCAGCGGGACCAGCGGCTCCCTGCGCAGCACCTTCATGCCGTGGGTATCCGACACGGTGAGCCCGAACGCCACCTTCAGGATGGTGGAGAACACCAGGGTAACCATGCGCCGGGGCCACGGCCGGGTATCGAGCGCGCCCTCGCCCCGCTTCGAGCCGACCACGACCGCCGGCCCGCCAGGCGCCTCGATCAGGGCGACCGCCCGGTCGAGGAAGCCCAGGTCGTAGTAGTCCACGTCGAAGAACGCAGCCACCTCGCCCCGGGCGGCGAGGAACCCCATGCGCAGGGCCTTGCCGTAATCGGCGGCGCCGAGGGACAGGACCCGCAGCTCGGGGAACTCCTCGACGAGGGCCTTGGCCACTTCGGCCGTGGCGTCGGTCGAGCCGTTCTCGACCACGATGACCTCGAACTCGCCACGGGTGCGCATGCCCTCAGCCACGTCGCGCACCGCGGAGGCGATGAACTCCTCCTCGTCGTGGGCAGGCATCACCACTGAAATCAACAGTCACCCCGCCGTTCGCGGCCGACACGCAGGGGGATCACGACCGACATCCTGGCCCAAGTAGGGTCACCGGGGTGTCCACGCTCG
>JANMRJ010000523.1:0-2744 GCA_031370985.1 Acidimicrobiales bacterium | reverse complement strand
CTGTTCGTGGATCGCGTCGCCGACTACCGGGCGACGATCGAGCGAACGACCGCCGACACGCTGCCCGCTGCCATCGCCGCCACCTGCGCAGCCCATGGCGCGCGTCGGATCGTCGCCGCGGCCGGCGTTCCCGTGGCCTGGTTCGCGGCGGCCGATCTGGAGCGCGTCGCGGATGAGCCGCCGCTGACCCATGCGGAGCTCGATGCCCTCGACGGCTCGATCAGCGGCTGTGCCGTCGCGATCGCCGAAACCGGCACGATCGTCCTCGACGGCAGCCCCGACCAGGGCCGGCGCGCCCTGAGCCTGTTGCCCGACCTGCATGTCTGTGTCGTCCGGGTCGACCAGGTCGTCGGAACGGTGCCGGAGGCCCTGGCTCGGCTCGAGCCGCGCCGCCCGCAGACGTGGATCAGCGGCCCGTCCGCGACAAGCGACATCGAGCTCCAGCGGGTCGAGGGCGTCCACGGCCCGCGCCGCCTGGCGGTCCTCCTCGTCGACTGATACCTGCCCAACTCGTCGCCTGCTGAGCCGGCCGCCGGCCTGCGTTCCGGCCGGTGCGGGTCGGGAGTCTCGCCCGGGGGCTCGTCCGTCATGTCCTGCCACCTCCGTTCTCGTCCCGCATCGTGGCGATCGTGGAGGCCTCCGGGCTGTACCCTCGCGCGATGCGTTTCCTGCGCGCGTGGCTCGAGCGGATCCTGGGCGGCGGTCCTGCCCGACCCGTGCCGTCGCCGGACGGCAATCCGGAGGTGGGCGGTCCGTCGGTGGCGACGATCGTCGCTCCGCCGCCTCACCGGGATCGGGCCCCATTTGCCGTCCTGCTTCTGGCCGCGATCGGAATCCTGTGGATCTCGCGCGGCGTTCTCGGTCCGTTCATCGTCGCCGCCGTGATCGCCTACGCCTTCAGCCCGCTCGTCACCGCGGGCCAGCGCCGACTCGGCTGGCCGCGAGCCGCAGTCGTGGGTCTCGGCTATGCGATCGCCGCCGTCCTCGTCGCGGTCGCCGCCGTCCTGCTGGCCGGCCGGGTCGCCCGCGAGCTCGAGCTCCTCGCGGGGTCCGGGCCGGATTCACTGGCCAGGACCTTGCGCGAGCTCGTCGGAACCGACGTGCTCGTCATCGGCGGCCAGCAGATCCTTGTCGCGGACATTGCTCACGAGATCCAGGCCCGGATCGCGGGCCTCGTCACGTCACCCGGCGACGCCCTGCATCTTGCCGGCCAGGTCGGCGACATCGGCCTCCAGGCGATCCTCACGGTGATCGTGACGTTCTACTTCCTCGTCGACGGCACGATGTTCATGGACCGGGCGATCGCGCTCCTGCCGGTGGCCCACCGCGACCGCACGAGCGACGTCCTTGCCAGGATTCACGTCATCCTCGGCAAATGGCTGCGCGGCCAGATCCTGCTCATCGCGCTCGTCGCTGCTGTGGCGTACATCGGGCTGGGACCGGTCGCGCACCTGCCGTATGCCCTGGGCCTCGCGGTGCTGACCGGAGTTCTCGAGATCATCCCGCTGATCGGGCCCCTGATCGCGACGGCAATCGTCGCCGTTGATGCCTTCGCCCGCGGCGGCGCCGGACTGGCGGCGGGCGTGATCGTGTTCTACTTCATCCTCCGTCAGGTCGAGGATCAGGTCGTGATGCCCGTCGTCATCGGCCGGGCGGTCCACCTCCACCCCGTCGTGACGATCTTCGCGGTCCTCGTCGGGCTCAGCCTGTACGGCGTCCTGGGCGGCCTCCTCGGCGTGCCGGTCGCGGCGGCCATCAACGTCGTCGTCCGCGAGCTGTATCCGCCGACGACCGTTTCGCCCGGCGCAGGCGAGCCCGGCGGTGCGCCGTCCTCGGGCCCGGTCGCCGACTGAGCCGGCTCGGCGCGATCCCGCGATGACGGATCCCGGCCCCGTTCTGCGCGAGCGGACGCGCCTTCGCCGGCTTCGGACCGATGAGCTCGCGCCGGCTGAGGTCGACGCGATTCGCGCCCTGATGATCGCTGCGTTCGGCGACGACGACGACGAGCGGTTCACCGAGGAGGACTGGCAGCATTCGATCGGGGGCATTCACGTCGTGCTCGACATCGACGGACGGATCGTCAGCCACGCGTCCCTCGTCCTGCGCGCGATCCATCTCGGCGGCCGGTCATTGCGGACCGGCTACGTCGAAGCGGTCGCGACGGCGCCCGATCGGCAGGGCAGGGGACTCGGTACGATCGTCATGGGCGCGATCGGGGAGCTCATCCGCGCCGGATTCGAGCTCGGCGTGCTCGGCACCGGCAGCCAGCACTTCTACGAACGCCTCGGCTGGCGGTCGTGGCTCGGTCCGTCCGCCGTCCGGACCGCCGATGGCCTGCGCCCGACGCCCGACGACGACGGCTTCCTCATGGTCCTCGACACGCCCGCTTTGCCCGACCCGGACCTGACCGGGCCGATCAGCTGCGAGTGGCGTCCCGGTGACGTCTGGTAGGCGCTCGCTCCCCCGGGCCTTACTGCGACCTGAGCAGGTCCTCGAACGGGACCGGATCGGCGAAAGGATCGCGCGGTGTCCGTGGCTCACGAAAGGCGATGGCCGCGGCCAGCTCGACGGCCGCACGGTCGATCCGCTCGACGAGGCTGCCATCCACCGCGACGCCGGCGCTGCCCCAGTCCTCCGCCGCCGCGAAGACCGAGGTGGCCACCGTCGCAGCGTTGAGGTAGGCGAACAGCGGCCGGAGAGCGTGGTCGAGGGCCAGCGAATGGCGGGCGCTGCCGCCGGTCGCC
>JANMRJ010000520.1:0-2662 GCA_031370985.1 Acidimicrobiales bacterium | reverse complement strand
GGTCGCGTAGCCGATCGAGAGGAAGATCGGCTTCTGCTCCGCGCGCGCGCGCGCGAACGCCTCCTCGCCCCACGGGTACCAGTCGACCGGATTGTGGGCGTGCTGGAGGAGGTACGGGCTGGTCTCGCCGGCGAGTCGGTTGGCCATGCCCGAATGGTAGGCGGGGTCGACTCAGCTGGGCCCGACCTCGGACCAGCTCGACGCGTCTTCGTGATTCGGGATCGTGGAGCCCTTCGTAATCATCTCGGGGGCCAGCAAGACCGCGGCCGCCTTGCCACGACGCGTGACGATGAGTGACTCACCGGCCTCGACGCGGGCAAGAACTTCGTTCGGCCGACGTCGCAGTTCCGTGGCCGTCACGCTCTTCATTACCGGACCATACAGCGATTCAGTCGTCCGTCAAGGCGCCGGTGGATACCATCTCCGATATGCGATACGGACTGTGCCTCCCGAACTTCACCAGCCTCGCCTCGCCGGAGGCGATCGATGCAGCCGCCGCTACGGCCGAGCGTCTCGGTTGGGATTCCGTCTGGACGACCGATCACGTCCTCGTCGACGCGAGCGACGACGCGTCGGACTACCGGACGAACTTCGACGTCATCCAGACGCTCGCGTGGGTCGGCTCCCGTTACCCGACCGTCCGGTTGGGGACGTCGGTCATCGTCGTTCCACAACGGAACGCGATCGTGCTGGCCAAGGAGCTCGCCAGCCTCGATGCCCTGAGCGGTGGCCGGATGATCGCCGGAGTCGGCGTCGGCTGGAGCGAAGCTGAGTTCGCGAACCTCGGGATGGCCGAGCGGTTCGCGGTCCGCGGCGCCTACGTCGAGGAGACGATCGGGCTGTGGCGGCACCTCTGGTCGGGCTCCGGCGAGCCGTTCGCGGGGCGGTTCCACCAGCTGTCCGACTACATCTTCGGGCCGGTTCCGGCACAGGGCGCCGCACTGCCGATCTGGATCGGCGGCCGCGCCGAGGCGGCACTGGTCCGGGCTGGGCGCCTCGCCGACGGCTATCACTCATCGGCGTCGTCGCCCGAGGCGGTGGCGAAGCGGATCCCGGTCATTCGCGCCGCCGCCGAAGCGGCCGGCCGGCCGATGCCGGTGCTGTCAGCCAGGGTCCGGGTCGCGATCGATGAGCCCGCTCGCGCCGCCGAGCCACGCCCCTACGCGCTGCGCGGTAGCGGCGCGGAGATGGCCGCCGAGATCGAGAAGTTCGCCAAGCTCGGGTTCGAGCACATGGCCCTGTTCTTCGAGGTCGACACGGTCGACGCCCTGGTCGCCGCGGTCGAGCGGTTCAGCGCCGCGGTCAAGGTTGATGCCTGACCTTCCGCCAGCGAGCGACCTGGCGACGCTGTCGCTTCTCGATCCGGAACAGGGCGTCTGCCCGAGTGGCCACGCATGTCGGCTCGACAATCGGGTCGGTGACCGTCGCTGCGCGACGTGCGATTACCGCGGCCTCGCCCTGATCTGCTGGGACATCACCGAGACCGCGATCGACGCAGCCGCTCGTCGCCGCGCTGACACGGCCCTTGTCGTCTGGGCGCGAGCGTTCCTCCGCGATCTAGCCGACACCTGAGTCGCCCATCTGGTTGCAATGCCGGCGCGTATCCTGGGCTCGTGGATGCCGACGTCGACCTCGAAATCAGGCTCGCAGCTTTTCGATGGCTTACCGACCTGCGTGGGCGATCCGGCGATGTCCTGGCGCGATCCACGCTCCTATCGGGATTTGTCTTCCGCGACCGTCAAATTGGCCTGATGAGTCCCCAGCAAGGCATCTGGAAGCCGGCTGTTTGCCGACTGCCTCTCTCGATCACGACGACATTGAATGGCCCATACCGCGATGCGTTCAACGAGGAACACGGCGAGATCGACTACGCGTATCAGGGCTCCGATCCACGGCGTTGGGACAACGAAGGCCTGCGACAAGCAATGCGCGAGCAGCGGCCGCTCGTCTACTTCCATCCGGTCGCCTTTCCTGGGCGCTATATCGCCTCGTATCCGGTATTCGTCGTGAGGGATGACCAGCCGTCACTCCGCTTTTCGGTCCAGCTCGATGAGGCTGCTCGCGCGATAAATCCCGAGGTCAGCGCGATCGGCGAGGACCGGCACATCCGACGCGCGTATTACACGGCGACGGTAAAACGGCGTGTACATCAAGCGTCCTTTAGGGAGTCCGTTCTGGCCGCCTATCGGCAGATGTGCGCGCTATGTCGACTCCGCCACACAGAGCTCCTTGATGCTGCGCACATCGTCGCCGACTCGGACCCCGACGGCGAACCACGCATCTCGAACGGCCTTGCTCTGTGCAAACTTCACCACGCAGCCTTCGATAACTTCTTCTTCACGGTGACGCCCGAATATCGAGTCGAGGTTCGGGCGTCTCTGCTTCTCGAGATCGACGGCCCGATGCTCGTCGTCGGCCTTCAGCAGATCCACGGACAGGCAATCCAGTTGCCGCGCAACGTCAACCAGCGCCCCGATCAGGACCAGCTGGCCCGGCGGCTTGATCGTTTCCGGGTGGCCTAGCTACCTCGGGCGTGCCCCGGTGATCGAGCCTGCCGAGCGGCCCTCCGGGTCGATCGCGCCGATGTCGGCGGCGGCGGTCGCGGCGACGCGCTCGGCGCGGTTGCGCTCGCCGGCGGCGCGTTGGGCGACCCGGATCCGGC
>JANMRJ010000510.1:0-2131 GCA_031370985.1 Acidimicrobiales bacterium | reverse complement strand
GCCGCCTGGTCGACGATCCGGATCTCGACGATTCCCTCCGCCCGGGCGCGCTTCAGCAGTCGCGAGACCTGCGGTCGGGTGACGCCGAGCAGCTCGGCCACGCGCGATTGCGTCTCCCCCAGCTCGTAATAGAGCCGGCTCGCCTGGATGAGCTGCTGGAGGTCGGACACGCGGGCTCCGCGATGCTGCATCGTCGCCGGGTTCAGCGCTCCGAGATGGCGCTGCACATCTGCACGGTACAGATGTGCAGGCATGATCCGCGAGGTTGAGCCCAGCTGTCAACCATCCACGGCTCCAGCGGCCGCAGCACTTGGTCAGGTCGCCGACGATCGACACATCTGCTATACCAATGGGGCGGCCGTCGCCGCAGACCCTGGGGGCGACGACCCATCCGCCCGATCAGGAGACCGGCCCGAATGACCAGTGGCCCGCAAGCGGCGCGACGCGCCATGGTCCTGCACGATCGTCAACTCGTCGTCGACCTCATCGAGCTCACCCTCAACCATGGGCTCTTCGAGGTCCGCGCGGCACGGAGCCTCGCCGAGGCCGACGCGATCCTCGCCGAATGGCTGCCGAACATCACGGTCGTCGACATGGACCATGACGACAGCACCGATCTGCTCATGCATCTCGGCGCGTCCAACAGCCTTCGCCAGAGCACGATCCCGGTCCTCGGCCTGACCCGGCGGGGCGACCTCAAGTCGAAGCTCCACGCATTCGACCTGGGCGTGGACGACATCCTCACGATGCCATTCTCGCCAGAGGAGCTGCTGGCCAGGGCGATCGTGATCAGTCGTCGGGCGACAGGGACAGATCGTCCGATCGTACCGACGATCACGATCGGCGAGATGGAGATCGACATCCTGAATCGTCAGGTCCGGGCCGGCGAGTCGATCGTCCATCTCAGCGGGATCGAGCAGAGCATCCTGTACCTTCTCGCGAGCCGGGCCGGTCGGGTCGTGACCCGTGAGGAGATCCTCGACGCGATCTGGGGCGTCGACTTCATCGCCGAGAGCAACATCGTCGACCGCCATATCCGGAGCCTCCGGATCAAGCTCCAGAACGACTATCGCCGTCCGCGCTTCATCGCCACTGTGCCCGGCCAGGGGTATCGGTTCATCCCGACGTTCACCAACGCCGGCTGGGCTGGAGCGCCGCCGGAGTCCTGATCGCGTCTCGCTGACGCGCCATCTTCCAGGACCTGAACCGCGACAACTTCATGACAGTTGTGTCATGACGGGGCGGCGTTCTCGGCCAACACTTGCGGTGCGGGGACGTCCGTGATGGTGCGCGCGGAGACCGGACAGGTCTGCTCCTCCCGACGGAGCCGCAGCGGGGGTTCGGGATCGCCCGGAAAGAGGTCGAGCGGACATGACCGGCGCAACGCCTCCGGCGGTGGGGATGGAGTCCCTGCCGGACGAGGAGGCGCCCTTCGAGACGATGCGTCGCTGGTTCCTGCCCACGCCCGGATCCGTCGATCACGGTCTGTTCGAGCGGGCCCTGCGGACGGCGGCGAACGCGTGGCAGCCCAATTGGTTCGGCGCGGCCAGGTCGAGGCTCGAGGCAGGGCCGATCATGGCCCTGCCCGAGATCCTGGCGGCCTGGCGGGCGACCGAGCGCGAGCTCGCCGGCAGCGCCGACGACAGCCCCGATCAGAAGCTTCTCGAAGCCAACGCGAGGATGCTCCGGGCGATGTACCAGCGGCTGTATCGAGAGCGGACGGGCCGCTGATCAGGAGGGAATCCGAACGACCCGGGCGCGGCCCCGAGCGGTTCGGAGGGTAAGAGAGCGGACATTCAGACCGGGATCAGCCGGAGCTTGGAGCCGAGACTCAGAGGCGGACCGGTTGATGCTCAGATCACCCGGCCCGGGTTCAGGATTCCGAGCGGGTCGAGCGCGGCCTTCACCGAGCGCATGACATCGATCACGTCCGGGCCGACCTGGTCGACCAGGGCTGCCCGCCGGGACAGCCCGATCCCGTGCTCGGCCGTGACCGTTCCGCCGAGCGCGATGGCCGCCGCGAAGATCTCGTCGCGCACGACCTCTGTCAGCTCGGGCGCCCGCGGGTCGTCACGATTGAAGATGAAGTTCGGGTGCAGATTGCCGTCGCCGGCGTGGCCGAAGGTCGCGA
>JANMRJ010000704.1:0-1268 GCA_031370985.1 Acidimicrobiales bacterium | reverse complement strand
CCTCGCCCTGTGCGCGTGGCGGCAGCGCCGCTGGGACGACGCCGAGGCGATGCTCACCGCAAGGGTGTGGCTCGACCCGACCGGCCCATTGGATGCGCTGGCGTGCCTTGAACCGGTGCGAGCCCGAATGCGTTGGACCCGGTCGTGACAGGGATCCAGCGCCGCCCGCCGATCTTCGGTCCCGAGCCGTGGACCACGATCGCCGGCGCCGACTGGTGCCAGTTCGACCGGTGGTTCGCCATCGTGGCCGTCGGTGACTTCGGCGGTAATCTGGACGCGCTCGAAGCCGAGCTGATCGGGCGCCTCCGGTCATTGCACGGGCGCGGGGACGTTGAGGCCAAGTTGAGCCATCTGGCCGATCTCCGGGATCGCCTGCGAGCTACCGTCATCGATGCTGCTGTGCTGGTCGCCGCCGACGAGCTCGACAAGGCGACGGCGGCCAAGGCCCGTCGCAAGGTGCTCGACCAAGGGCTCGAGGACCGCGCCATGACCCCCGCCATGCGCGACACGCCCTCCGCTCGACTGCAACGGCGGGCGCTCTACGGCCACTGGGACCGCTTCCCGGTCAACCCGGACCGCTGGTACCAGAAGCTCGCCGGGCGTCGAGCGGCGACCCACGTCCCCAAGGGCCGCACCTTCGCGCTCACCCGTCAACTCGGTGAACGCCTGGCCCGCCTCGACGGGCCGCGGCGCGCCCAGCCCGACCGCCTGGCGCTCTACCGGGCGTTCCACACGGTCGGGGTCGAGCTCGCCGAGCGGGGCGACGATTCCTACGGCACCATCGGCGAGCTGCGATTCGAAGCGTTCCGCACGTACCTGGACATCGATTGGGCCGCCGCCGGTATGGAACCGGAGCATTGGTGGCAGGACCTGTGCGAGCTGCTGGTCTCGGAGGTCTACGCACTGATCTACAAGCACGAGACCTTGGCCTTCCGGCACGTTCCCGCCGGGCAGGCCGACCTGATCGAGGGAATCCTGCTCGGGCTGGCCGGCGAGTGGCAGGCCGCCTACCAGGACTACCAGGCCGCCGAGGCGCTCCAACTGGTCGCCTGGCTGCACATCGCCGGGCGCCGCTACTCCCGCTACGCCAGCGCCGCCCACCACCTGGGCTCGGACCACTGGATGCCGATCGTCGCCCTCGCCGAGTCGGCCGCGGCCGCTGGCCGCAAGGAGCTCGCCATCGAGGTGTTCCGCGCCGCCGACCAGCCCGGCATGCACCGCGACCACCTCTGGGACCGCTGCCTCAAGCTCACCGGCGTGCGCCTCGA
>JANMRJ010000698.1:0-1499 GCA_031370985.1 Acidimicrobiales bacterium | reverse complement strand
GTCGTCACGCCGGACCGGGAACTCGAGGGCGAGCGCCTTCTCGGTGACCTGGTAGCGCTTCGACGGGCGGCCGGCACCGGGCTTGGCCAGTGCCGTCGCGGCACCCGGCCTGGACGGCCCTGCCGCCGCGCCCGGCCGGGCCGGGCGGTCGATCTGCACCTGGAGGTAGCCGCCGGCAGCCAGCTTGTCGAGGTGGTGACGGGCCACGTTGGGGTGCAGGCCGAAGCGCTCGGCCACCTCGGCGGTCGTCACGCCGGCAGTGGCGGCGTGGGCGAACAGGTAGATTTCGCGCCGGGTGGCGTCGCCGAAGGCGGAGGTGGCCGCCGTGACCCCGGCGGTGAAGGCCTCCGCCGAAAGGGGGACCTGCTCCATACCGGTATTCTACCTATGTCCATAGGAGAAATTGCATGCCCACCACCGAAGAAGTCCTCGCCGCCCTGCGCCCCGTGCAGGATCCCGAGCTGCACCGCAGCATCGTCGACCTCGACATGGTGCGCGACATCCGCCTGGCCGACGGTGGGCGGGTGGGCGTCACAGTCGCCCTGACCGTGGCCGGCTGCCCGCTGCGGGCCGAGATCACCAAGCGTGTCACCGGGGCGGTGGGCGCGCTCGCCGGCGTGACCGGCGTCGATGTCGACCTCACGGTCATGACCGACGACGAGCGCGCTGCGCTCAAGGTTCGTCTCCAGGGCGGTGCGGTGGGCGGCGCGGCCAACTCGGCCGGCCACGAGGGCCACGCCCACGCGGCCAACGACGCGCCCGCCCAGGTCATCCCGTTCGCCGACCCCTCCAGCCGGACGCGGGTGCTCGGCCTATCCTCGGGCAAGGGTGGTGTGGGCAAGTCGTCGGTCACGGTCAACCTGGCCGTTGCCCTGTCCCGGCTGGGCCACGAGGTCGCCATCCTCGACGCCGATGTCTACGGCTTCTCCATCCCCAAGATGCTCGGCCTCGACCAGCATCCGGTGGTGATCGACGGGATGATCGTGCCGCCCGTCGCCCACGGCCTGAGCGTGATGTCGACCGGCTTCCTGGTGGCCGACGACCAGCCGGTCATCTGGCGGGGGCCCATGCTGCACAAGGCCCTCAACCAGTTCCTCACCGACGTTCATTGGGGCGAGCCCGACTTCCTGCTCGTCGACATGCCGCCGGGCACGGGCGATGTCGCCCTGTCGCTGGCCCAGTTCATGCCCCGTACCGAGGTCTACGTGGTCACCACGCCCCAGCCGGCGGCCCAGCGTGTGGCCCAGCGCTCGGCACTCATGGCCCGCAAGGTCAACCTGGCCGTGCGCGGCGTGATCGAGAACATGAGCTGGTTCACCGGCGACGACGGGAAGCGCTATGAGATCTTCGGCGCCGGCGGCGGGCAGCTGCTCGCGGATGACCTCCAGGTGCCGATGCTCGGCCAGGTGCCGCTCGTCGCCGCCCTGCGCGAGGGCGGCGACATCGGGATGCCGGTGACCCTCGCCGACCCGGCCGGCGAGGCGTCGCAGGCCTTCGAC
>JANMRJ010000426.1:0-10548 GCA_031370985.1 Acidimicrobiales bacterium | reverse complement strand
CACGCCCTCCGGCAACTCGCTACGTGCCGCGCCAATTCGGTCGCCGCGCGCTGGCGGCGGAACGGATCTCTGAGTTCCTCCTGCCTCACAGCCCGAATTGCTGCATCTAACGCTAGTTTGACCCGATGCCCGGTCCCTTGGCTCTCGTCGGTGGCGCGGAGTGGCAGGAGGGGTGCACCTTCGACCGAACCCTCCTGTCCGACAGCGGGACCGAGGAGGTGCTCGTCCTCCCCACCGCCGCAGCCTACGAGCACCCCGAGCGGTCGGTGGAGTGGGCCGCCGCGTGGTTCGCCGGCCTAGGCGGCCAGGTCCGGGGGCTCATGGTGCTGGCCCGCCCCGACGCTGAGGACGAGGCCAACGTGGCCGCCATCCGCGACGCCCGGTTCATCTACCTGTCGGGCGGCTCCCCGCCGCACCTCCGGTCGGTCCTGAAGGACTCGGCCGCCTGGGACGCTCTCTGCCAGGCGTGGCAGGGCGGTGCCACCCTCGCCGGCTCCTCCGCCGGCGCCATGGCCCTGTGCGATCCGATGGTCGACCCCCGGGGCGGGGCGTTCACCCTCGGCCTCGGCCTGCTGGCCCAGGTGGCGGTCATCCCCCACCACAACACGTGGTCGGAGGAGAAGGCCAAGCGCACCATCACCCTGGCCCCCAAGGGCCTCCCGATCGTCGGCGTCGACGAGCGCACCGCCCTGATCCGGGGCCGCGACGGCGCCTGGACGGTCGACGGCGTCGGCGGCGTGGTCGTGTTCCAGGACGGCCACGAGGCCACCCTGGCCGCCCTGCCGGCCTGACGCCGCTGGGGGTGGGTCGGTCCTTGTGCCGGCCGAGCGACCGCAATTCCTACGGATCGAGGTCCAGTCCGCCTTCGATGTCGATGCTCGGCGTCGCCCTGGCCAGCTCAGGGCGTTGCTCGTAGAGCAGCGCCAGGTGCTCGATGTCCTTGTCCCGGCGGAGCAGCTCCTTGGAGTGCACCAAGTCGGCCAGGGCCCCGACCCTGATCTCGACGTCGCCGCGCCACACCGTGGTGGCGTCGGGGGCCAGCGCCTCGTAGCCACTCTCGTAGCCCTTCGGCTCGAGGACGACATCGACGGGTCCCAGGTTCGTCACCAGCCCGACGGCGATCGAGTCGCCGCTGAAGTGGCGTGCTTCAAGGCCGCCGTCGATCCTCATGCCCTGGGCCCGGCCCTCGATACGCCACCGGGCCCGGACGAAGTTGAGGGCCTCGGCCAGGCGGTCCAGGTTTTCGCGTTCGCGGTCGGGGACCAGGTCGACATCGACGGTCTCCACGGGCACGCCGTTCAACCGGGCCACATGGCTGCCGAACACGACGTAGCGCACGCCGAAGTGGTTCAGGACCCGGCAGAGCTCTTCGAGCTGGCGGTCCGGGTCAGCGGGCGCCGGCCCGACCACGCTGGTAGTGCCGCTCGATCTCCGCCCTCACACTGGCGATGCGGTCCCAGTACCGCCGGCCACTGGCCGTCGTCGGCTCGTGGTGGCCATCGGGGGGCAGGCTGAGGTCGTGCTCGTAGCCCTCGTCCCACCACGGGGGCCGAGGTGGCTGCGTGGCTTTCACCAGCTCGACCCACTGGCTGTACAGCACGTCATGGGTCCCGAGACCCGCCTCGATGCCGGCCAGCCACCCAGGATCGACGTTGGCGCGTGTGGCCACCTCGTCGACGGTCATGCCGGCCTGCTCGCGGAGGAGGCGCAGTTCCTCGCCGGCGTGAGCGGGCTCTGGGGACTGGGGCACCCTCACCAGGCTACGCGGAGTCCACCGTGACGGCGTCGGCATCGGGCTCGCCGAGACCGAGGTCGTCGTGGATCCGCCGAGCGGCACCCACGACGCGGATCGGCCGTCGAGCGGACGACATCCCGAACCCGCCTCGGAGTTAGGCGGGTCCGGTCTTGATCTTTCCGGGTAACAAGGGCGTGACGAGACCCACCGCAACGGTGAATACAAGTCCAACGAACCCTCCCAGCGCCGCTGTGTACCATGAGAAGTTCTTGAACGGAGTCGCCGGGAGCATCCCTGCCCATACGACGAACGCGACGGACGCGATCGTCATCTCCTGCCACGGCCAGACCTTCGGACGCAGCGGGAGGGGCTTATTCTGAGCCCGGCAGTTGGTCGCATAGAGGATCCAGGCGATGATGGGCGTGGCAATAAGGAGGCTGGCAAACGCAACAACCTGACCATTGCTCACCTTGGTGGCGTTGTCTGTCGTGATTGCGAGCGCTGCGGTATAGAGCGTGATGATCTCGGTCGGTATGAACGATGCGACCTGTTTGGCCGTATCGGCGATTGCCGACGACTGGCCGTCGGCACCAGGTCGGCCATCGACATCGGCCTCTCGAACCTCTCCGGCGCCCTCCGCAGGAGGAGCGTCTTCACGACGGGCAACGGCCCGAGTCGCCAGGGAAGCCAGGCTCAAAGCGGCACCGCCTTCTCGTTTCCACACAAGGCAACCTGCCCTGCGGCAGCGGCGGCACCGTAGTAGGCGAGCCGAGAGTTTGGGCCGCCAGACCCTGCGCCAATCCGGTAATACTCAGCAACCGCATCGAGTTCATCTCGCAGTTGTTCCTTGACCTGCTCGACCCGTGTGCCGTGACCGAAAGTCTCAAGGCCGTCGACGACAGCTGAGCCGAAGCGCCCAAGTTGGCCGGCGGCAGGCTTTAGCCACAGGAGCTTGACGTTCCACCCCAAGAACACCTCAATCCCAGCGGTAATCGCGTCTGGTCCGAGAGATCGCCCGGCAAGACAAGCTACGGCGATCACTACCCTGCTCTTGGCGTTGGCGATGTTTGTCTGGTCGACCGCCGGTTGACCATTCGTCCCCGTGAGGCTGTCCGCGGCGCCATGTCCGAAGAAGAATATGGCATCGTAGGTGGACCCGAGAGCTACGGTCGCATTGACCATGTCACAAGGACTAGTGCCATCAACCACGGAGCCCGTCGAGTGGCCCCTAGCGACGAGACGCTGCTCAAGTTCGACGCACCAGTTGTAGAGGTCTGCCGCCGCGGGATCGCCGGGGTTGTTCGGGCGCAGGTACGCGACGGTCCCCATCCGATTGCTCGCAGCAAACCTTGTCAGTGCTCGACGAGGAGGGCGTGCTCGAAGCTGGTAGCGACCTCCTCGAGTGAGGAACGCCTGACACTGAACTCCAGAATCTGAAGCACGGCCTCCCCGAGTTCCGACTGAGCGACGACCGCCTTGACCGTCTCGCGCGGGCTCAATTCGCCCTCCCCAGAGACGAGGATGGCCGGTTCGTCCGGGCTCGGGTGGCGATCCAGCCACACTTCAAGTGCACCCGTCAGACGTTCACGCTCGCTTGCGTCAAGCATCTGCGCCAGTGTATGGCGCCTGGCAGCCATGCGCACCCTCTCGGTGCCGGCGCGTCCAGGGATCGGGGATCGATCGACACAAACCGAGTCTGGATGGTGCCGGCAGGGACATGGCAAGGGGTGCCGCGGGCCCGGCCGCAGACGCCGAGCTCGACCGGCTTGTACCGCCGGCCGTTGAGCCGGCCTACGACTCGGTGATCGTCACCGACTCCATGAACACTCGCTCCTTGGGCTTGCCGGCGCCGGGGGTGCCGACCTTGTCCAGGTCGGTGACGACATCGAGGCCCTTGACCACCTTGCCAAAGAGGGAGTACTGCGGCGGGAGGGCCATGCCGCTCGGGCCGCAGATGATGAAGAACTGGCTGCCATTGGTGTTGGGGCCGGAGTTGGCCATGGCCAGCGAGCCCATCTCGTAGCGGCCGGGCCGGGGCAGCTCGTCGGCGAACTTGTAGCCGGGGCCGCCCATGCCGGTGCCCTGGGGGTCGCCGCCCTGGATGACGAAGCCGGGAATGATGCGGTGGAACGTCACACCGTCGTAGTAGTGGTAGCGAGCCAGGAAGACGAAGTTGTTGACCGTCAGCGGGGCGGCGAGGGGGTCGAGGGCGATGTTCATCGTCCCCTTGTTGGTGACCATCGTGGCCGTGTAGCTCTTGGCCGGGTCGATGCACATCGGCGGCTGGCCGCTGAACTTCTGGGCCTTGGCGCTGGAACCGTCGGCGGCGGGGGGATCGGTGGGCATCGGCTCAGGACTCCTTGATGGTGACGGACAGGATCTTGACGACCTCGCTGGGCTTGCCATCCTGGGTGCCGGCGATGCCGACATCCTCGATGGCCTTGATGACCTCGAGGCCCTGGGTGACCTGCCCGAACAGGGAGTACTGGGGCGGCAGGCTGGTGCCGGTGGGGCCCGAAATGACGAAGAACTGGCTGCCGTTGGTGTTGGCGCCGGAGTTGGCCATGGCCAGCGACCCGGTCTTGTAGGAGCCGGCCTTGGGCAGTTCGTCCTCGAACTTGTATCCCGGGCCGCCCATGCCGGTCTGCATCGGGTCGCCACCCTGGAGGACGAAGCCGGGGATGATGCGGTGGAAGGCGATGCCGTCGAAGTACTTGTACCTGGCCAGAACGACGAAGTTGTTGACCGTCTTGGGGGCGCTCTTCACGTCGAGAGTGATCGTCATGAGCCCTTTCGATGTCTGCATGTCGGCCGTGTAGCTCTTGGCCGCGTCGACGCAGAGTGGCGGCGCTTTCTCGAATGCGGTGGTGCGGGCGGCGGACCCGTCGGTCGGCGGGCAGGGCGTGTCGCCCTTGACCGAGGCGCCGGCGGGGACCGGGGGCAGGTCGACGGGCTTCTTGACCGCGGCCACCGTGGTGGTCGGACCGCTGGCCGACACCGTCTTCTTGTCGTCGCCGGGGATGACCAGGACGGCCACGCCGGCGATGAGCACGAGGGCCAGGAACCCGCCGGCCATGGCCCGGGTGCGGGTCTGCTGGCGCTTGCGGGCGGCGGCGATCGCCGCCTGGCGCTCCTGCTGGGTCTGGCGCTGACGCTGGCGCTTGTCGGTAGGCAATGCTTTCTCCCCGGCGGCCGAGCCGCCTCCTCGCCGAAGGTGGGGCCCCTGCCCCACCCGGCGCTGTCGGTCAACCACCGTAATCGTCACTGCTACCGTGTTTTCGCCAGTGACTCTCGTCGTTCAGAAGTTCGGCGGCACCTCCGTGGCCGACGCCGACCGAATCCGCGCCGTTGCCGATCACGTCGTCCGCACGCGCCGCCGTGGCCACGATGTGGTCGTGGTGGTCAGTGCCATGGGCAAGACCACCGACGACCTGCTCGACCTGGCCAGCCGCGTGGCCGCCGACCCGTCGGCTCGCGAGCTCGACATGCTCGTCACCGCCGGCGAGCGGATCTCGATGGCCCTGGTGTGCATGGCCATCTCCGACCTGGGCGAGCCGGCATCGTCGTTCACGGGGAGCCAGGCCGGCATCGTCACCGACACCACCCACGGGAAGGCCAAGATCCTCGAGATTCGCGCCGACCGGGTGCGCGACGCCCTCGCCGCCGGCAAGATCGTGGTCGTCGCCGGCTTCCAGGGCGTGTCGACCGACAAGGAGATCACGACCATGGGTCGCGGGGCCTCCGACCTCACCGCGGTGGCCCTCGCCGCCGAGCTGAAGGCCGACGCCTGTGAGATCTATACCGACGTGGCCGGCGTCTACACTGCCGACCCCCGGGTTGTGCCCGACGCCCGCCGGCTGAAGTCGCTGGCCTTCGAGGAGATGCTGGAGATGGCCGCCACCGGGGGCCGGGTGCTCGCCGCCCGGTCGGTGGAGTTCGCCCGGAACCACGGGGTAACCCTGCACGTACGGTCGAGTTTCACCTGGGAGCCCGGTACCTGGGTCAAGAAGGAGGACGAGGTGGAGAAGGCAATTCTCTCCGGTGTCACGCATGACACGTCGGAGTCGAAGGTGACCGTGGTCGGGATTCCCGACCGTCCCGGCATCGCCGGCAAGCTGTTCCGGGCCCTGGCCGACGAGGCGGTCAATGTCGACATGATCGAGCAGAACGTGTCAGTGACCGGCCTGGCCGACATCTCCTTCACCTTCCCGAAGGCCGATATGGCCGTCGCCATGCGGGTCACCGAGGCCATCGCCACCGAACTGGGCGCGGCGCGAGTGGTCGCGGATGCTGACATCGCCCGCATCAGCCTCATCGGCGCCGGCATGAAGACCCACCCCGGGGTGGCCGCCACCATGTTCGAGACGCTGGCCGCCGAGGGCCTCAACATCGAGATGATCTCGACCAGCCCGATCCGGATCAGCTGCGTGGTCCGGGCCGCGGATGTGGAGCGTGGGGTCCGAGCACTGCATGCGGCGTTCGAACTAGAGACCCCGCAACCGTAGGTTCGGTACTGTCACTGCCATGAACGTAGGGATTGTGGGTGCGACCGGCCTCGTCGGCGGCATCATGCGGACGCTGCTCACCGAACGGGGCTTCCCCGTCACCAACCTCCGGCTGTTCGCGTCGGCCCGCTCTGCTGGCAAGACGCTGCCGTGGAAGCTCGGGGAAATCACCGTCGAGGACGCGGCCACTGCCGACTTCGCCGGCCTCGACCTGGCCCTCTTCGCCGCCGGCGCCACCCTGTCGAAGGACCTGGCCCCCAAGGTCGTTGCCGCCGGCGCCACCGTGGTCGACAACTCCTCGGGCTGGCGCCACGATGTCGATGTCCCGCTCGTCGTCGCCGAAGTCAACCCCGAGGCGCTCGACTCCATCCCCAAGGGCATCGTGGCCAACCCCAACTGCACGACAATGGTGGCCATGCCGGTGCTGAAGCCGCTGCATGACGAGGCCGGCCTCCGCCGCATCGTGGTCAGCACCTACCAGTCGGTCTCCGGCGGCGGGCTGCGGGGCATTGCCGAGCTGGAACGCCAGGTCGTCGAGGTCGCTCCCAAGTCGGCCGAGCTGGCCTACGACGGGGAAGCCGTCGCCTTCCCGGCCCCCGAGATCTACGCCGCCCCGATCGCCTTCAACGTCATCGCCCTCGCTGGCACGCTGGTCGACGACGAGACCGACGAGGAGCACAAGTTTCGCCACGAGAGCCAGAAGATCCTCGCCATCGCCGACTTGGCCGTGTCCTGCACGTGCGTGCGAGTGCCGGTGTACACCGGGCACTCGTTGGCACTCAACGTGGAGTTCGATCGCCCGCTGTCGCCCGAGCGGGCCAGGGAGCTGCTCGCGGCCGCACCCGGGGTGGCCATCGTCGACCTGCCGACGCCACTGGCCGCCGCCGGCAAGGACCCGTCCTACGTCGGGCGCATCCGTCGAGATCCGGGGGCGACGAACGGCCTCGCCCTCTTCGTCTGCGGGGACAACCTGCGCAAGGGTGCGGCGCTCAACGCCGTGCAGGTCGCCGAGGCGCTCGTGGCCCGGGGCCGGTTCTCGTGACCCGTGAGCAGAAGCTCGTTCCTATCGGCGTCCTGTTCGTCATCGCCCTCTCGGTGGTGTGGGGGCTGATCCCGTTCAACTTCGCCAACGTCGTGGACTGCTCGGCTCCCTTCATGGGCGCCGAGCCCAAGAACGAGGCGCCGGCCACCAGCTTCATCGACCCCAAGAAGGACTGCCTGTCCAAGGGGAAGAGCCGGCTGAGCGTGTCGGCCGTGGCCGCGTTCGGCGCCGTCCTGGCCGGTTCCGTGATGTTGGCCCTCAAGCCGGTGAGCTCCTCCTGTTCCGCCGGCAACCACGAGGACTGCCGAGAGTGGTGGCTCGCGGCCGCCCTTGGCGACGCCGGCGCTGGCCTCGGCTGCCAGTGCGAATGCCACAACATCGACTGGTAGATCGACTGGTAGATCGACTGGTAGTCGCCTCCTACGCCACCTTCAGGGCGCCGGCCATGCCGCTCGGCGCGTGGACGATGCACACGAACGTGTAGGTGCCGGCGGCGGGGATGACGAAGGTGAAGCTGCGGACCACTTCCGGCGGGACCGACCCCGGCGGCCCAGCGTTCGGTGGCAGGAAGCCGCTGTTGAAGTAGGCATCGGCGTTCAGCGTCTGGGGCGACGGCCCGGGCACCGGGGCATGGACAGCGGGGTTGGTCGGGTCTTGGGGGAGCGTGGTCTTACCGGCGAAGCTGGCGGTGTGGGGCGCCTCGCTGGTGTTCACGAAGGTGACTTTGTCGCCGGCCTTGAGGGTCGTGGGCGCCGGCGAGAAGGCGAGGAAGTCGGTGTGAGGCGTGCTCGCACCCATCAGCAGCTTGTAGGTCGAGGTGCCATCGGCCGCCTTCTCGACAGCCGGGGGGATGTCGAGGAACTTCTTCTTGGCCGCCCGGCCCTCCTCCAGCCAGCGGTTCTGCTCGTCCTGGGCGCGTGCGGTGACGGCGGCCTGGGAGTCGACCTTGCCGTCAGCGCCAACCACGGTGATCGTTCCGGTCATGTTCGGGTGGATGACGCAGTAGTAGGTGAGCGTGCCCGCGGTGGGGAAGGCGACCTTGAACGGCGGCGCCGCTGCTGGACCCAGAGGCACGAGGCCCGAGTTCACCAGCGTCTTGGGGTTGTAGGGGCCAGTCGGCGGGGTCGGGGCGAATAGCTTCTCGTCGGCCACCGCCGGCGGCTTCCCGTCGGCGGTGAAGGTGACCGAGTGCGGCTCGGGTCCGGCGATCCGCCACTCCACCGACGTGCCCGCGGCGATAGTGATCGACTCCGGCAGGAACTCGAGGACGGCGATGTTGGGGTCCTGAGGGTCGTTGATGCCGGCCCTCACGTTCACCTGGCCGGCCGGGGCCTGGGCACCGCCGACGGCGGTTTCCTTCTTGCCGTCACCGCAGGCCACCATCATGGTGGTCACGATGAGAACCGGGGCCAGCCAGTTCATCTGCCGGGCCCCGTGCGTGGATTTCATTCGTCCCTCCCCCCAGGGCGCCACGTCCCGGCGCCTCCATCGGGGCACGATACGCCAGCCGTTTGCCTCTCAAGGGACGAACGACCCATAGCCTGCCGGGATGATCCTCGTCGACGCCGACCAGGCCACGGTCCGCCGCCCGGACCGGCCTCTTTTCGAAGGGCTGTCCGTGACCGTTCGCGATGGCGACCGGTTGGGCGTCGTCGGCCGCAACGGCACCGGCAAGTCGACCCTGCTGCGCATCCTGGCCGGCGCGGCCGAGCCCGAGGAAGGCGTCGTCCGCCGGGGTCGGGATGTGCGGGTCGGGTACCTCGACCAGGAGCCCGTGCTGCCCCCGGGGACAGTCCGTGACGCGGTCGGCCAGGGCCCGAGCGGCCCTCCGAGCGGGGAGCACAGTTGGGAGGCGGCGGCTATCCTCGAGCACCTCGGGATGGGCCCGGTGGCCGGCGACGACGTGGCGACGCTCTCCGGCGGGCAGACCAAGCGGGTAGCACTGGCCCGGGTGCTGGTGGCCGAGGTCGACCTCCTGGTGCTCGACGAGCCCACCAACCACCTCGACGTGGAGGCCATCGCCTGGCTCGAGGCCCGGCTGGCCACCTTCCGGGGCGGGCTCGTGCTCGTCACCCACGACCGGCATGTCCTCGACCGGGTGACCACCCGCATCCTGGAGATCGAGGGCGGCGGTGGCTACGTGCACGAAGGCGGGTACGCCAGCTACCTGGCCAACCGCAGCGAGCGGGCCGAGCGCGACGCCAGCACCGAGTCGGTGCGCCGCAACCTGGCCAAGGCCGAGCTGGCCTGGCTACGGCGGGGGGCGCCGGCCCGCACCCGCAAGCCCAAGGCCCGCATCACCAGCGCCACTGCCATCGTCGAGGGTGGGCCGGCCGCGGCCCGGGCCGCAGCGCCGGACATGACCGCCGCCTCCCGGGGCTTGACCACACCCCGCCTGGGTGACCTGGTCATCACCCTGACCGGCGTCGGGCACCGCTTCGGTGACGGCGACCTGCTGTTCAGCGATGTCGATCTCGACCTGGAGCCGGGCGGGCGCCTGGGCATCCTGGGGCCGAACGGGTCGGGCAAGACCACGCTGCTGGAGATCATCGAGGGCCGCCTGGCGCCGGCCGAGGGCAGTGTTCGCACCGCGGCGACTGTGCGCCTCGGGTACTACCGCCAGGCCGGCGGCGAGCTCGACCCGGCCCAGCGGGTGCGGGAGGCGGTAGCCGCCCCGGCCACCCAGCCCAACTGGGAGCAGGCCCGGCTCATGGAGCAGTTCCTGTTCGACAACGACACCCAGCAGGCGCCGATCGGCACGCTGTCGGGCGGTGAGCGCCGGCGCCTCCAGCTCCTGCTGGTGCTCACCCGCATGCCCAACGTCCTGCTCCTCGACGAGCCCACCAACGACCTGGATCTCGATACCCTCCGGGCCCTCGAGGACCACCTCGAGACCTGGCCCGGCTCGCTCGTCGTGGTCAGCCACGACCGGGCGCTGTTGGAGCGCACGGTGGAGGACGTGCTCGTGCTCGACGGGCGGGGCGGGGCCACGATGGCCCTGAACGGCTACGCCGACTACGCCGCCGGGCGGGTGGCCCCGCGCCGGGCCGGGGCCGGCGCCGCCGCCGGCCCCAAGGGCAAGCCGGCGGCGCCGGCGGCCAAGAGCAACTCGCTCGTGACCGGCGGGGCGCCGGCGGGCAAAGCCTCCTGGGGGAAGCCGCGATCGGCCAGCACTCTCCGACGCCTGATCGGCCTGGCCGAGCGGGCCATGGCCGAGGCCGGGGCGACCCGCGACCGCCTGGCCGCCGAATTGGGCGGCCTCAGCC
>JANMRJ010000407.1:0-1650 GCA_031370985.1 Acidimicrobiales bacterium | reverse complement strand
TGATCTCGACTGGCCGGGCCGGCTCGATCTCGGCGCCGGACTTCTCGTCGACGTCCTCAGGCAACTCCTCCACACCGCGCAGCATCGAGTAGAGGCGCTGCACCGTCGTGATCACCACCCGCGCCGCGGGGTCGATGCGGTTCGAGTGAGCCACTGGACGTTGTAGAGGTCGGTGAACTTGCGGCCGTCGCCCGGCGTGGCGAACTGCTGGAACTCCCGCAGCGTCTGGCGGCCGAGGTTGGCCCGGTCGACGAGGAACAGCACCCGCTCGGCGTCGGCGGTCTGCACCAGCCGGTAGGCGAGGTTCGCGGCCATGAACGTCTTGCCCGACCCCGTCGCCATTTGAGCCAGTGCCCGAGGATGGTTGTGGATCATCGAGCCTTCGACCCGGTTGATAGCCTTCACCTGGATGCGGCGCAGCCCGTCGGGCGGAACCGGTCCGAGCCGCTTGAGCCAAGCCCGCAGCGACCCGCCCTCAGTGTCGTCCACCCAGTGGCGCAGCCACCGAGCCAGCGTCTCAGGCCGGTGGAACGTGACCACCGGCCGGGAGCGGGGCTCGGGGTCGAACCCGTCGGTGAACATCGTCTCGTCGCCTGTCGACTCGTATAAGAAGGGCAGGGGCGACACCAGAGCAGGTAGGTCCTTGGGGAGCCCCGCCGCGTACTTGGCGGACTGCGGCTCCACCCCCGCCAGCGGCGTGCCCGACGGTTTCGCCTCGACCGCGCCCACGGCCTTACCGTCAACGAACAGCAGGTAGTCGGCCCGACCGTGGCCCGGGGCCATGATGAACTCCCGCACCGCGACACCCTGGGCGGCGTAGAGGTTCATCGCGCTGCGGGCCTGCACCAACCACCCGCACGCCACGAGCTGCCGGTCGATCTCAACCCGTGCGCGCGCCTCCGCAGTCCGGTAGGCGTCACTCGTCATGCGCCAGAGGCTCTTGCGGCTGCCGCCATATCCACCAAGCTACGTCGTGCCACCCTCTCAGGCTTTGACCTGGAGCGGCCCAAGACTTTCCGGGCCGTCGCGCGAGATTTCGACCCTCTCCCCGGCCTAGTTGAGGTATCGACCCCCAGTACGAACAGACGAGTGCATTGCGTCGGGCGGGATGCCAGCCGTGATGCGGGCCACCACCCTCAAGGCCGGCGGGACCGGCGTGGCCGCCCTGGTGGACTACTACGCCGGCCTGGCCGCCGACCAGCTCCACCGGGACGGGCGGTCCCGCGGGCCGATCGACCACTACCTCGACCCCAACGAGCCGGCGGGACGGTGGTGGGGTCAGGGTCGTGGCGCTGTCGGCCTGGCTGGCGACGTCCAGCCCGAGCAGCTGGCCGCCATGCTCCAGGCTCGTCACCCCGGCCATGGTCGATGCCTGGGTCGTGGTTTCGGACCCAAGTCGGCCCGGGCCTATGACGCCACCTTCTCGGCGCCGAAGAGCGTCTCGGTGCTGTGGGCGCTGAGCCCCGAGCCGTTCGTCCGGGCCGAAGTGCTGGCCGCCCACGACGCGGCCGTGGTCGCCGCCCTGGACTGGCTGGAGCACCACGGCGGGGTGACCCGACGAGGCAAGGACGGCACGTACCAGGTCGATGCCCAGGGCCTGGTGGCCGCGCTGTTCCGCCAGCACACCAGCCGGGAGGCCGACCCTCAGCT
>JANMRJ010000405.1:0-1405 GCA_031370985.1 Acidimicrobiales bacterium | reverse complement strand
GCGACCTGCTGCATCCAGGTCCCGACGAGCGAGATCGCCTGGCCGCTGAAGAACAACCGATAATTGCGGTGGCGGAAGGCGCGGGCGCCGCGGAAGGCCATCCTCAGCGAGGCGTCGTGGCGGTCGTCGCGATCGCCTTCGGTCGGTCGTGGCTGTGGGGCGCCGGCTCGGCGCCGGCCTCGAGCTCCGCGATGTGGGTCAGGAGATGCCCGCGCCGGCTTTCCGCCTCGTCGATCATGCCGGCCAGCCGGCCCGCCTTCTCGCGCAAGGTCTCGATCTGGCGATCGACGCGGCCGAGGGCGTCGTCGATGATCGCCCGTCGCTCGGCGGTGTCCGAGGTCGAGCGGAACCGGGCTCGGTTGCGGTCGCGCGCCGCCTCATCCTCGAGAAGCTGGCCGATCTCGGCGAGGCTGAAGCCGGCGTCGTCGCGCAGTCCCTTGATGAACCGCAGTCGCTCGACATCCTCCGCGTCGTACTGGCGGTAGTCGCCGCCGGACCGTCCGGCCGGCTCGAGCAGCCCGAGCTCCTCGTAGTAGCGGATCGTCCGCGTCGTGAGTCCGAGCGTGGCCGCGACCTCCTGGATCCGAAGGAAGGGTGCAGCGTCTGTGGCAGTGGACGGTTCGTCGAGATGGCTCATGTGGACGCCATGATGCCACAACGTTGCCGTTGACGTAAAGGTTAGCCTCGGGCGGCGTTGGAGATCGCGTTCGCCGTCTGCCGAAGCCAAGCGAGCCGACCAAACGTGTCCGGTGTTCAACATACTGGACAACGGCCAGTTGAACGGACAGATGCGCTGACGTAGGCTACCGCCGCGCTCCCTGACAGCGCCCGGAGGTTCGATGTCGTCCGAGTTGTCGTGGGTCATGGGCAAAGCGTGAGACTCACCCGGTCGGAGCGGCTGTTCCTCTACGGTCCACTCGGGATCGTCCTCTCGATCTGGTTGATTGTCCCGGCGTTGGTCGGGCTGGTCGCGGCCTTCACCAGCTACGCGCCTGCTCGACCGGCCGTCGCATGGGTCGGATTGCACAACTTCGAGGTCATCCTCGCAGATCGAAGCTTCGCGGCCGCGCTTCGCAACGTGGCGATGTTCACCCTCGTCGCGGTGCCGCTCGAACTGGTCGTCGGGTTTGGCCTCGCTTACCTGCTGCGCCGACCGTTTCGTGGCCGCATCATCGTCCGGTTGGTCCTCCTGCTGCCGTGGCTGGTGAGTCCGGTCGCGAGCGGCGTCATGTGGCGCTTCCTATTCGGCAGTGAGACCGGGTTCCTGAACTTCGCCGTTCGGTCGCTGGGCCTGCCCGGTCTGCCGTCGCCCCTCAGTCAGCACGGACTCGCCCTCCTGACCGTGGTCGCGGTCGAGTCGTGGCGCGTCGCGCCGTTCGTCACCTTCCTGCTGCTGCCTGGCCTG
>JANMRJ010000400.1:0-1680 GCA_031370985.1 Acidimicrobiales bacterium | reverse complement strand
CGCTGAGGTACTCGCCGCTCTCCGTCTGGATGTCGTAGACCGCCAGCACGCCGAGCTGCTCGATCCGAGCGATCTCCAACTGCTTCGAGTCGTGCGTCACCCGGCCGGGGAGATCGAAGCTGGCATCCAGCTTGGCCGCCTTGGTCGGATCGATGAAACCGATCTCGTCCGCGAACCGACGGCGGTCGCCGGCCGTCCTGATGGACAGGACCCAGCAACCCTTGCGATCGGCACGCCGATCGGTGGCGAATCGCACACGGGAGAAGATGCCGAAGCGGAGCAGGAGCGACTGGATGCCGCGGACGAAGCCCTCGGAGATCATGGCCAACCCGACGGTGCTGCTGCGCTCTCGAAGCGAGACATGGCCCTCGGCCTGGAAGAGACTCCGGAGGTATGCAGTGACGACTGGCAGCGGCGCGGTGAGGAGCGACGCAGGGATCGTCATCTCGGCGCCCCGAACCCGAAGGTCCCAGCGGGAGACGAAGTCCTCGAGAGGTTCGCCATAGAACCGCGTCGGGCGGCAGTCGAGCTGCGGGTCCTGCGCGGCGACCAACCGCTCGTGACGGTGCACGTCGGGGAACACCGTGTCGATGGCGTCGAGGACCCATGCCCGCTCAGCGTCGGTCACCGTCATGGCCTCGATAGTGAGCGACCGGTTCGTGGCGGAGTACTGCCCGACGAACCCGTCGCCCTGCATCCAACCGGCCAACGCCGCTTCGGCGACGGCGGTGGGCGTGATTTCCCCGTCGCCCCACGACGTGTGGCGATGCCACGTCATTCGATCCCCGGGACCAAGGTCGCCGGCGGGCACGAAGCGCCCAGTGCCAACCCCGCTCGCCCGCCAGACGAGGTGATCGGCGGTGACATCGAGGGAATGGCCGGACTTGGTCCACAGTCGCAGCACGGGCTTCTCCCCGTTGGCCTTGACCGCCACGATCCTGGTGACGCCATGGGCATCGAAGACCTTTGCGCCTACGGCGTTGTCGGCGACGAGCTTGCCGATGGGCACCAGGCCCTCGGGCGTGCTCACCAGGGCGTTGTACGGCTGGCACGCGGAGGCTTGTTGCGGCTCGCCCCTGACCCCGATGTTGAACCAGACCGGGGAGTTGAAGGCCGCCTTCTGGTGCACCACGAGGTGCTTCAGCTCGGCCCCGAAGGCCTCGGCCTCGGCGTTGTCGACGAAGTAGCCGTCCTTGACGCCCCAGGCACCGAAGGTGTCGACCACCCGGTCGATCACCAGGCGCAGGGACTGCTCCCGGGTGGGCGAGCCGGGCGCACCCCGGAAGTACTTCTGGGAGACGATGTTGGCCGCGTTCAGCGACCAGCCGACGGGGAACTCGACGCCCAACTGCTCGAAGGCGACCACGCCATCGCGGTAGTTGGTGATGCGGGCGTCACGGCGCTCCCAGGCCACCTCATCGTAGGGGTCGAGCCCCTCGGTGGTGAAGTGCCGGCGAATGCCGATCCCCGTCTGCTCCGGCGCCATCGCCATAGCATTGCCTCCATATTCGAGATCAGTTGAGGAGCGAACGGCGCGGCGACGACACACCTCGGAACACAAGATGTTGTGGTGGCCGCCAGACTCTGCCCCCAGGGAAAGGAATTACATCACCGTCATTCTACCGTGTCAACACCTGTTTGTCGCGCCCGGCAAACCGTAGGCCGCTGCGCCTGTGGACA
>JANMRJ010000385.1:0-3751 GCA_031370985.1 Acidimicrobiales bacterium | reverse complement strand
GACTGGAAGGTCTGGACCCACCCCGACGGCGACTCGTTCGCCCGCTACTGGGTCCGCCTGCAGGAGACGCGCGAGGCCACGCTCATGGTCGACCAGTTGCTCGACGGCCTGCCGTCGGGGCCGATCCAGGCCAAGGTGCCCCGCATCATCAAGGTGCCCGCCGGCGAGGCGTGGGCCCACACCGAGAACCCTCTGGGCGAGATGGGGTACTACGTCGTCAGCCAGGGTGGCCTCGGCCCGTTCCGGGTCAAGATCCGCTCGGCGTCGTTCCACAACATCTCGATCGTCCCGTGGTTGCTGAAGGGCGTCTACGTGCCCGACATCATCACGATCCTCTCGAGCCTCTACTTCATCCTCGGGGACATCGACCGCTAGCCGTGTCGCGCTTCACCGAATGTGGCAAGTCCATGAAGTCCGTGATTAGAGTCCCGCCCGTGCAGACCCGGGGGACGGTGCGCTCTTGATGTTCGCGGTCGAGATCCCGTACTGGCAGCTGACCATCCTCAAGACGGTCATCGTGCTGTCGATCATCCCGGCGGCCGCGGTGGTGCTCGGCTACGTCTTCCTCCTGAAGATGATGGCCCACATGCAGAGCCGCATGGGCCCCATGGAGCCGGGCGGTTTCCACGGCTGGTTCCAGCTCATCGGCGACGGGATCAAGTTCATCCAGAAGGAGGACATCATCCCGGGCGAGGCCGACCGGCGGGTGTTCGCCCTCGCCCCCCTCGTGGTCCTCATCTCCACCTTCCTGCTCTACGTGGTGGTGCCCGCCGGCCCCCGCCTCGTCGTCCAGAACCTCGACATCGGCATCTTCTACGCCCTGGCCGTGTCGTCGCTGGGTGTCATCGGCGTGCTCATGGCCGGGTGGGCGTCGGCCAACAAGTTCGCCCTCCTCGGCTCGCTCCGGGCCGCCGGCCAGCTCATCGCCTACGAGCTGCCCCTTGTGCTGGCCGTCGTCGGCGTCGTGATCCAGGCCAACACCATGAGCCTGCAGGGCATCGTGCACGCCCAGGCCGACGGGTCCATCTTCGGCTTCTCTGCGCTCGGCAACCCGTTCTTCCTCACCCAGATCGTCGGCTTCGGCATCTTCCTCGCCGCGGCCCAGGCGGAACTGACCCAGACGCCGTTCGACATGCCGGTGGCCGAGTCCGAGCTGGTCGCCGGCTACATGACCGAGTACTCCGGCTTCCGGTTCCTGTTCTTCTTCATGGCCGAGTTCGGCACCGCCTTCGCCCTCTCGGCTATCGCCGCCACCCTCTACTTCGGCGGTTGGTACCAGCCGTTCTTCCAGACCGGCATCCTGGCTGACGTGCTCGGTCCGGTCGTCCTCGGCGTGAAGATCATGCTGATCGCCTTCCTGATCTTCTGGATCCGCTTCACCTTCCCCCGCTTCCGCGAGGACCAGCTCCAGGCCTTCGCCTGGAAGTTCCTGATCCCCCTCTCCCTCCTCAACATCATGGTGACCGCAGTCTTCAAGGTGGTGCTGTGATCGCCGTCGCAAGCGGTGCTTGCTCGGCGAGGCAATCGTGCTCCGAGCGTCCGGCTGAGCCGGCCGCCCCTCGCGCTCATTCTTTCTGGCCGGCAGCCGGAGCGGCCGCCTCCGGCGGCGTTCACGTCCGCCGGCATGAAATCCCCGTAGAGGTGATTCTCTAATGCCCGAGCTTCCCGGACTGGCCAAGGGTCTGGCCGTCACGTTCAAGACCATGATCACCACCTGGACCAAGGGTGCGGTCACGGTGCAGTACCCCCATGAGAAGGAGGACCTGGCGCCCCGCACGCGCGGCGTCATCGCCCTCAAGGAGGAGAACTGCACCGTCTGCATGCTCTGTGCCCGGGAATGCCCGGACTGGTGCATCTATATTGAGGGCCACAAGGAGAAGCGCCCGCCGCGCCGTGAGGGCGGGAAGCCCCGCACGGTCAACGCCCTCGACCGGTTCGACATCGACTACGCGCTCTGCATGTACTGCGGGATCTGTGTCGAGGTCTGCCCCTTCGACGCCCTGTTCTGGACGCCCGAGTACGAGTACTCCGAGTCCAGCATCGCCGACCTGCTCCACGACAAGGAACGTCTCGGCGAGTGGATGGTCACCGTCCCCGATCCCCCTGCCCTTGAGGCCGGGGCGGTCAAGAAGAAGTAGTAGGAGCTAGCGTCCCCTCGATGTTGGCCCAAGCCCTGGTGGCCCAAACCGTGGCGGCACAGACAATGGTCGCCCAGAACGTGGTGTTCGGCGTTCTCGCCGTGACCATGGTCGCGGCTGCGTTCCGGCTGGTCACCACCCAGAACGTGGTGCGTGCCGCCCTGTTTCTCGCCATCGTGCTCGCCGGCGCCGCCGGGCTCTACATCCTGCTCGCCGCCGAGTTCGTGGCGTGGGTCCAGGTGCTGGTCTACATCGGTGCCGTTGTTGTGCTCCTGCTGTTCGGGGTCATGCTCACCCGCGCTCCCATCGGGCGCGATGCCGACCTCGACAACGACCAGCGCGTCCTGGGCGCCCTCGTCGCCCTCTTCCTTCTCGGCGCACTCGGTGCGGTGCTGGTTGACGGCTTCGGCGACGAAAAGCTCGGCACCTTCGCCATCCGGCGCACGGCGGAGGTCAGCGACTCGATCTTCGGCGCCTACGTCATCCCCTTCGAAGTGTCCTCGGTCCTGCTGCTGGCCGCCCTCGTTGGCGCTGTCGCCCTGGCTAGGAGGGACTAGGCGTGTTTCGACCTCGTTCGCTCGCTGCGCTCGCTCCACTTGGTCGAGTTGATCGCGCTCCGGCCGTCCGGCAAAGCCGGCCGTCCCCCGCCGTTCCTTCCTACCGGCAGCCGGAGGGGCCGCCTCCGGCGGCGCCGACATCCGCCGGATTGGAGGCGTCTGTCCGATGTACCTGAACCAGTTCCTACTGCTTGCCGCCGTCATCTTCTGCCTCGGCGTGTACGGCGTGCTGGCCCGTAAGAACGCAGTGCTGGTCCTCATGTCGATCGAGCTCATGCTCAACGCGGTCAACATCAACCTGATCGCGTTCGGGGCCTTCCGCGACAACGTCATCGGCCAGGTGTTCTCGCTCTTCGTCATAGCGATCGCCGCCGCTGAGGTCGGGGTCGGGCTGGCCATCGTCCTGCTGATCTTCCGCAACCGGGCCGACATCGACCTGGACGAGCTCGCCCAGATGAAGGGCTAGGACCGCAACCACATGCTGGAAAAGTCCTGGCTCATCCCGCTCATCCCGGCGCTGTCGTTCCTGGTCATCCTGTTCTTCGGGAAGCGGCTACCGAAGAAGGGCGCAGAGGTCGGCATCGGCGCCCTGTCCATCTCCTTCGTCATCGCCCTGCTCGGCGCCGTGGAGTGGATCGGCAAGGAGGTGCCTCGGCACCCGGTCACTGCCCACCACGAGTGGTTCGACATGGGGGGCGTGCACTTTGGCGCCGGCATGCACATCGACGGCCTGGCGGTGATGATGCTGGTGGTCGTCACCTTCATCTCACTGATGGTGCATGTGTACTCCACCGGCTACATGCACGGCGATCGCCGCTACACCTACTTCTTCGCCGCCCTGTCGCTCTTCACCGCGGCCATGCTCCTGCTGGTCGTCTCCGACAACACCCTCCAGCTGATGATCGGCTGGGAGCTGGTCGGGCTCTGCTCGTTCATGCTCATCGGGTTCTGGTGGGAGGACCCGGCCAACTCTCGCGCCGCCATCAAGGCGTTCCTCACGACCCGTACCGGCGACATCGGCCTGATGATCGGCGTCATCATCCTCGTGTTCGCCGC
>JANMRJ010000376.1:0-4032 GCA_031370985.1 Acidimicrobiales bacterium | reverse complement strand
GGCCCGCCGGGCGCGGGAACCCGACCGGCCAACGCCCGTTCGAGACGCTCGATCCGTTCAAGCAGGGCGGCGGGCGAGGCGTCGAGCTCGGGCCGGCACAGGCGCACGAGCGCCACCTCGAGGAGCACCCGCGGGTCGGGTGCCTCCCGCATGTCGACCAACGTCTGGCCCAGGAGTTCCATGGCCCGGACCGTGGCCGCTTTGCCCAAGCGGTGGGCCTCAGCCTCCACCGCGTCCAGCTCCTCGTCGGGTAGCCCCACGAGCTTGCGCGACACGCTCGCCAGCAGCATCTGCCGCAGCCGCTCCAGCACGTCGGTGGCCACCTGGCGGGGGTCGTGGCCGGCGCCGCAGCGCTCGGCGACGGCGGCGACCGCTCGGGCCGGGTCCCGATCGCACAGCGCCTCGACGAACTCGCCGACGGAGGGGGCGTGGTGGTCGATGCCGCCGGCCGCCGCCACCTGGTCGAGCACCGACAGGGCGTCGCGGACGGAACCCTTGCCCCGCCGGGCCACCATGTCGATCACTTCATCGGGCACGTCGAGGCCGGCGTCGGCGGCGACCCATTTCAGGTGCTGGATGAGCAGGTCCAGCGGCACCAGGCGGAACTCGAAGTGCTGGGTACGGCTGCGGATGGTGGCCAGCACCTTCTGTGGCTCAGTCGTGGCCAGCACGAAGATCACGTGCGCCGGCGGCTCCTCGAGCGTCTTGAGCAGGGTGGTCGACGCGTCCGTGGTCAGCATGTGGACCTCGTCGACGATGTACACCTTCCAGCGACCAGGTGTGCCCAGCGACGCCCGGGAGACCAGCTCCCGCATGGCGTCGACGCCCCGGTTGGATGCGGCGTCGAGCTCCACCACGTCGAGCGAGCGGCCCTCGGTGATACCGACGCAGGAGTCACAGACGCCGCAGGGTTCCCCCTCGTCCGGGTTGGCGCAGTTGAGCGCCTTGGCCAGGATGCGGGCGGACGACGTCTTGCCCGTGCCGCGCGGCCCGCTGAACAGGTAGGCGTGGGAGACCCGGTCCTCGCGGACGGCGTTGCGCAGCGTGTGGCTGACGTGGTCCTGGCCCTTGAGCTCGGACCACCGCTGCGAACGGTACCGCCGGTACAGCGACTGGTAGGACCCCGAACCCGTGGTCATCGCCGCCACCGTACCCGCCGGCTGCGACAGGGGGTTCCGGAGCTACGAACGCCCCCCGGCGACCGAGCGGGGCCGGGCGGTGCTGGCTGTCGTGGTGGCGCCGCGGGCGGCCGTCGGGCTGGCCGGCAGCGTTCGGGGGCGCTCGCCGCCGGTGGCGGTCGTCATGGAGGTGGCGCGAGCGCTTTGCTTGGCCATCGCCCGGTACACCGCTGACAGGGCCGCCTTCTCGTCGTCGTCCAGTTGGGCGCTCTGGGCGATGGCGTTCTCGACGCTGACGAGCCTCGATGCCGGCTCCACGGGCAGGTAGCCGAGCGGGCGGGATAGGACCCCGGGGTCCAGGCCCAGGCACCGCTCGACGGTGAACACCGTCGGAGCTGCCGGCTCATAGCGCCCGTTGATCCAGCCGCTCACCGAGGATTGCGTCGTCCCCAGCATGCCGGCGAGGTCGTCCTGGCGCAGCCCGCGTGCTTTGAGCGCACCCGATAGCAAGCGACCAAAACTCAGCCGGCGTGCTTCTTCATCTGTCTGTTCCGACTCATTCTCTGCCATTGGCCCACCATCCACAGGCTTACGCTCCCCAGCGCTCGGTCATTCCACCGTAGGTGAACACACGACGTGACAGTAGCAGATTATCGCTATAACCGCACCTAGGATCGGCGCTACCTATATAGCGTCACTATGCCAGTATAGACCGTTGTGTCGGTTTTATCGCATCGACTCCCCCTTCCGGGTGCCCGAGGACCTGCCGAGCCAGGCCCATGCCCTGGGCCGCTTGCGGGTTGCCGGCGAGGATGCCCAGCAGCACGAACATCCACGTGAAGGCGAAGGCGGCGAACAGGCACAGAGCGACGGCGAGGAGCAGGCTGGTGAACGGAGCCGATGTCAGGAACCCCATGGCGAAGCCGACCAGCGTCGTCACGGTCAGGCCGATGCCGGCAAGGATGGTGTCGGCGACGACCCGGCCCGGCGACGATGCCGATGCGAGGCACGGGCCTGGGTGCATTCTCCTTCACGAGGACTCGTCAAGGAGTACTTGGTGACCCGGTCTCCAGGCGGTAGCCAACGTTGCGCACGCCCCGGATCAACCGTGGATGAGTGGGATCGCGCTCGATCTTCAGGCGGATGCGGCGGATGTGCTCGGTGACCGTGGCCGTGTCCTGCCACTCGTCGGAGGAGTGCCATACGTCACGGAGCAGTTGCTCGCGGGGAATGGCCTGGCCGGCTCGAGAGGCGAGGTAGGCGAGGAGGTCGAACTCGCGCCGGCTCAGGGTCACGGGCCTCCCATCGACGGTCACCTCCCGGGCGCCGAGGCGGATCTCCACCGTGTCGAAGCTGTACACGGCGTCGTGGGCCGTTCGAGCCCGCCGGAGCGCCGAGCGGACCCGGGCCGCGAACTCCCGCAGGAGGAACGGCTTGACGACGTAGTCGTCTGCGCCCAGGTCGAAGGCCAACACCCGCTCGCTCTCGGCCTCGTGGCCGGACACAACGATGATCGGGACGGTCACCCGCGGCCGTAGCCTGCTCAAGACCTCAAGGCCGCTCATCCCCGGTAGCTCCAGGTCGAGCACAATCAGGTCGGGCTCGTCCCGCTCGACCGCAGCGATGGCGGCGTCGCCGTCGTCGGCCGGGACCACCCGGTGCCCCTCGGCCTCCAGGAGGGTGGTGACGAGGTGCACAAACGTCTCCTCGTCGTCGACGACGAGGATCGTCGACTGGTCGTCGGGTTTTCGCACCGCGCGCCGCTCAGCTACCGGGCCGTTGGGGGAACAACGTCGGTCCCGACCCGGCGGACCAGTTCGGCCGAAGCCAAGGCCAGTTCGCCGGCCAGGACATCCTCCACGCCATCTGTCCCGTCGAGGCGGTCGGCCCGCGCCCGCGCCTCGATGTCGGCACACAGCGCGAGGAGGCGCCGGGCCCCGAGGAAGCCGCTGGAGGACTTCAACCGGTGCGTTGCGTCCGCCACCTCGGCCGCGTCGCCGGCCGCGAGAGCAGCGCCGACCACATCGATCCCCGTGGCCGCGTTGGCCAGGAACATCCGACAGACGCCCTCGATGTGCTCGACGCCGAGGTCGGCAACCAGGCGTCCAAAGACGGCGTCGTCGATGACCGGCCCCGAAGGCGGGTCCGACGGCGGGTGCGCAGCCGGACAGACGCGCTCAGTGGCCACCCGAGCGATAGTAATGAGCGCATGGACGGTGACGTTGAGCCTCGCCGGTTGAACTGGCGCCGGTTCCTCGCCGCAGGCCTTGTCGGCTTGGTGGTCCGGGCCCTGCTCCCGTCGGACCGCCTGGGCCAGGCGTTCGCCGTGGCGATCTCCGCGGCCGCCGTCACCGCCGTCTGGGTAGGGGTGTCCCGGCTGGAACCCGAAGTCCGGCGCCCGGCCCGCTGGTTCGCGGTCGGGCTGTCGCTGTACTTCGCCGGCGACCTGTTCTTCTACTTCTACCTCCTGGTCCGCCAGGAGCCGCGACCGTTCCCGTCGATCGCCGATGCGCTCTTGCCTTGCGGGTTCGTTCGACGCGAGCGGACACCCACGCGGCTGGCCGAGGGCGAGGTCGTGATGCATCGGCTCACCAAGATTGTGCCCGGGGACCCAGAGGTGCTTCTGCTCGACGTGATCGAGGTCCGGCCAGGCGCGACCGAGCGCGCATGGCAGACGCGCATCAACACCGAATGGGAGGGTCATTCCGTGACGGTGGTCTCACGCGCCGGGCTGATCGGACTCAAGCGGCTGCGAGGCTCGCCACAGGACATCGCCGACATCGCTCTGCTCGAGGGGCATGAGTGACCCCCGCTGAACGGGCCGTGCTGGCAACTTCCCAGGCACGCGACCTATGTCTGTCGCTTTACCGGGCGTTCGTCGGCCCGCGGGCCCTCGAATTGCTCACCGAACTCG
>JANMRJ010000287.1:0-3052 GCA_031370985.1 Acidimicrobiales bacterium | reverse complement strand
CCAGCGAGAGCAGGGCGGCGGGCACGGCCAGCTGGAGGGTGATCGGGATGCGGTGGCGGACCTCAGCGGCGACGGAGCGTCGGGTGAAGAACGACTTCCCGAGGTCGCCCCGTACCGCGTGGCCGACCCAGTCGACGTACTGCACCACGAACGGGCGGTCGAGGCGCAGCTCGTGACGGGCCTGGGCCAGCTCCGCCGCCGTGGGCGGCCGCTGGGTCACCCGCTGGGCGTACTCCTCCGCCGGGTCGCCCGGGGTAAGGCTGGCCACCGAGAAGACGAGGAAGGACATGCCGAACAGGGTCGGCAGCACCACGGCCAGACGCCGGCCGACATAGCGCTGTAGCGGCGACAATCTGCCGGCCCCGGGCGACACCCGCCCGTCAGCTCTTGGTCAGTCGCACGCTGCCCCAAAGCACGTTCTGGGCCGTCGGGTGGGCGACGAACCCGGCCACGTTCGGCCGAAGCCCGTAGATCGGGTAGACGCCGGCCAGGGCGACGACCGTGTTCTGGAGGTCGACCGCGTTGTGCATGGCCTCAGCTACCGCGGTCTGCACCTTGTCGAGGTTGGGCTCGGTCAGGGTACTGCGCAGCAGGCCGTTGAACGGCTGGCCCGGGTTGAACGCAGCTTGGTACGGCACGGCCCCGCCCTCGGTGATAGCGGACATGAACACCACGGGCAGGAAGCTGGGGTCGGCGTCGTTCTGGCTGCGTTGCTCCAGGTAGAGGTCTGCCTTTCCCGGGTGGCGGCGTTCCTGGCCGCCGGGTCGGTGGCCGCACGGTACGTGGCTGTGCTCGTCGGCCGCAGCCCAATCTGCGCGTTCGTGCCAGCGTCATCGGCGATCGAGCGGCCGGACCAACTGTCCGGGCGGCGGGTCGGCGGGGCTGTGTGGGCGATGGCCGAGTTCGTAGGCGCGATGTCCTGGCTCGGTCTGGCGCCGGCGTTGGTCGTCCCCACGAGCCGGACCTCGGGCGGCGGCCTGCTCCAGGAAGCCTGCGCCATGCTGGTGGGGGAACGAGTCGACATGGTCGCCGACTTTGAGGACCTCCTGCCCCGTGCCCGCCGGCACTCAGGGATGGACCTGCGCTCCGTGCCGCTGGGCGCCGAGGTCTATTCCAGTGGCCTGGTCGCCGGCGACGAGGTGCCCGACGAACTGGTCGGGCGGGTGTGCGCCGCCGTACGTGCCGCGTTGGAGCGTCAGCGCCGCGACCCGGCGCTGGAGATGCCCGAGCTGCGCTGGCAGTCGAGCGCTCGACAGATGGCGGCGAGGGTGGAGAACCGAACCGCCTTGGCCCGCCCGTTCTTCAGGATCGGCAGGTTCACGACCGTGATGTCGACGAGCTCGGCGTTGATGTCGTTGGGTGAAACGGTGTTCGGTCGAAGTCCGGTGACGCGATCGGAGTCGACCTTCGTGGGCACGGCCACCTCATCGCTGCTCGAACCGAAGTCGGCGATGGCGCCGACGAGCACGAACGCGCCGAATGCGATCGTCACGATGAGCAACAACGTCGACAGCCGGTGAGGAAGTTTGTGGCGCGGCTGGGGCTGATAGCGGTCATCGCCTCTCCGTATCGAATCGCGCCTGGTGGCGGCCCCCGTTCGATGGATCGAGGTCCAGGTTGTGGCTACACTCGTGGTCACAACCATTCGGAGGTCACGATGCGGTCCGTCGGTGTTCGAGAGTTCAGGGATCAGGCCAGCACAATGATGGGGGCTGGCGAGACGCTGGTGATCGAGCGCCACGGCGAGCCCATCGGCTTCTTCGTGCCCGTGACCGCCAAAGACCGTCGAGCCGGGCGCAAGGCCCTGGGTCGGCTCGGTGCGGCGATCGACGCGCTCGTCACCACAACCGGGATCAGCGAGGACACCCTGGTCGATGAGGTGACCAGCGGTCGACCTCGGCGCTGATGCGGCTGGTGGTCGACACGAGCGTGCTCGTCGGTGAGCTCCTCCGGGCGCGCGGCAGAAACCGACTCGGTGACGACCGGCTTGAACTGTTCATACCGGAACGCATGTGGTCCGAAACCCATGTGGAGCTGCCACGTCGGATCGACCGGTTCGTCCGGCGCCGCAACTTGGATCTCGAAGTCGGTCGCGAGGTGACGGCCCTGTGCCTCCAGGCGATCGACGCCAACCTGGTCGTGCTGGACGAGGCCGTGTACGCAGCACTGGAGGACGAAGCGCGAGCACGATCTCTCCGGGATCCGAATGACTGGCCCGTCGTCGCCAGCGCTCTCGCGCTCGCTGCTGGGGTGTGGACCAACGACAACGACTTCCTCGGCACGGGTGTGCCGACGTGGACGGCCGAGACGTTGCAGGCCTGGCTCGACCGCAACAACGATGGCTGAACGCCCGAGCGACGGAGTGTTGAGCGCCACGCTGGCTGAGGACGCGCCGGGGTCGTAGCGACATCGAGGATGAAGACGGTGAGGGGGCAGCCTTCGGGTTGCCCTCCTTCGCGTCCGGGCGACAGCGTGCACTCGACCCTGACGCGCAAGGACCCTCCCGGTCGTCACTCGGCAGTGACGGGAGGGCCCTTCCTGATGCCCGGAGGCACTGCGAAGATCGTAGGAACCGACGGCGCCGAAGTCGAACGCGCCCTCCTCGCCGGCGAGCTTTCCTGCCCGGACTGCGCCGGGCAACTGCGGCCCTGGGGGTCGGCTCGGTGGCGGGTCGTGCGCCAAGGGGGACAGGAGAAGCGCCGTCGGCCACGGCGAAGTCGTTGCGCCGGCTGCCGGGCCACGCACGTGCTGATCAGCACCGACAGCCTCCTGCGCCGGCGCGACCTGGCCGAGGCGATCGGAGCGGCGCTGGCCACCAAGGCGGCTGGGCACGGGTATGGCAAGGCTGCCGCCGCGGCCGGGGCGCCGGTGTCGACCGCACGCAGGTGGCTTGTTCGCTTCGCCGGCCTGGCCGAAGCGGTCCGGGTGTGGTTCACGGTGCTGGCACACGACCTCGACCCGTTGCTGGCCCCGGTCCTGGCGACATGGATGACCGCCACCGTGACGTGGCGTTGTTCCGCTACTCCCTCATCCGGGAGGCGGCCGACCCGGC
>JANMRJ010000681.1:0-1774 GCA_031370985.1 Acidimicrobiales bacterium | reverse complement strand
CTGCTTTTCGGCTTGATAGGCGAACGTGGCTGGCCCACGCCGCCCAACTGGGAACGATGACCAGAGCGCTTTCTGTCCGCTGGCCTACCGTGGCGGTAGCTGAGCGGACACAAAGCTGATTGTTGCCGCCGTGGGGCGCCGGCGGGTTGACCACCGAGGCCAACGGGCGGGTGGCGTGTGGGTTCCAGCACCGGGAGCGGCACTGGCCGCGGTCGGGAACGCCAGGGCGCGGGCGTAGGCTGTTCGGGATGGACAACGACCTGGCGCGGCAGCGGTTGGCGGAGGAGCGCGAGCGGCTGGTCGGCGTGCGTTCGACCTTCGACGACGAGCACCTCGGCGAGCAGACCGAGAGCGAGAGCTCGGGCGAGCTGAGCTCGTATGACCAGCACCAGGCCGACATGGGCACCGAGACCTTCGAGCGCGAGAAGGATCTTTCGATCCTCGAGCAGGTGGAGGCGGAGCTGGGCGACATCGAGCACGCCCTGCGCCGGCTCGACGAGGGCACGTACGGCACGTGCGAGATCGATGGTAAGCCCATCCCCGACGACCGGCTCGAGGCCATGCCGGCCACCCGCATGTGCCTCGAGCACCAGGCCCGGACCGAGCGCGAGGTGCGGGCGGGGGCGGCCTCTGGGCAGGCGCCGGGTCTCGAGTAGCGGGACCTGAGGATGCGCAGATCTGTCGCACTGGGGGCCGGCGCCGCGGCCGTGCTGGGTGCGGCGGGTGTGGGGGCGGGGGTCGCCCTGTCGGATGAGGACCGGCGAGTGCGGCTTGAGCGCCAGGCCCGGGTGTGGCGCCTGTCGACCCGCCGGAGCATCGCCTGGGGCGTGACCAAGGTGCGGGGCAGCCGGGCCAGCGATGAGCGCCGGGCCCAGCTCGAGGAGCAGTTCGCCATCCGCACGGCCGAGGACGTGGCCAAGGTGCTGGGCGGGATGAAGGGCGCCATCATGAAGGCGGGCCAGATGGTCTCCTTCATCGCCGACGGGCTGCCGCCCGAGGCCCAAGCCGCCCTCGCCACCCTCCAGGCCGACGTGCCGCCCATGGCCCCCAGCCTGGCCGAGGGCGTCATCCGAGCCGAGCTGGGCGCGGATCCGGCAAAGCTGTTCCTCGACTGGGACCCGGTGCCGGTGGCGGCGGCATCGATCGGCCAGGTCCACCGGGCCGTCATGCCCGACGGCCGGCTGGTGGCGGTGAAGGTGCAGTACCCCGGCGTCGACAAGGCCATCCAGTCCGACCTCGACAACGCCGAGTTCCTTTACGGCCTGTTCGCCTCGTTCGCCCTGAAGAACATGGATGTCAAGCCCATGGTCGACGAGCTGCGGGCTCGCATGGGTGACGAGCTGGACTACCGGCTCGAGGCGGTCTGCCAGAAGGAGTTCGCCGACCGCTACCGCGACCACCCCTTCATCCATGTGCCCGACGTGATCCCCGAGCGCAGCAGCCGGCGGGTCATCACCAGCGACTGGGTCGACGGGATGAACTGGCAGGAGTTCCTCGACACGGCCACGCCGGCACAGAAGCACGTCGCCGCCGAAGTGCTGTTCCGCTTCGCCGAGGGGTCGATCTGGCAGCACCGGGTGTTCAACGGCGACCCCCACCCGGGCAACTACCGTTTCCACCCCGAGAGCGGCAAGGTCACCTTCTTGGACTTCGGCCTGGTCAAGCGATGGGCGCCGGGCGAGCTCGAGGGCCTGAGCCCCATCCTCGACGCCATCCTGGCCCTGGACCCCGAGGGCACGAAGAAGGCTGTCGTCCACTCGGGGTTCCTGCCGGC
>JANMRJ010000255.1:0-1302 GCA_031370985.1 Acidimicrobiales bacterium | reverse complement strand
GCCGAAGCGGCGCTGGTCGATCTTGCCCTCGGGCGTGCGGTTGAACGGCAGCCCGAAATGCTCCAGCTCGATGACAGCGTCGACCGCCTCCCGGCACATGATCTCCGCCGCCGGCTGGTCGACGAGGTAGTCGCCGCCCTTGACGGTGTCGAAGGTGTGCCACTCCCAGGAGTCCTCCTCCACATTGGCGAGTGCGGCGCACATGCCGCCCTGGGCGGCACCGGTGTGGGAGCGGGTGGGGTACAGCTTCGAGATCACCGCCGTCCGGCATTTGCCGGCGGTCTCGATCGCAGCTCGGAGGCCGGCGCCGCCGGCGCCGACGATCACCGCGTCGAAGGTGTGCCGGCGGATCTCCACGCCGACATTCTCCCCCAAGAACGCAGGCCCTCCCCCAAGAATGAGAAGCGGGGAAGCCAGCGCTGCCTCTCAGGCCGGCTTCCCGAGGGGCCCGTCCGGCTCGAGCTCGCGGAAGCGGCGCCCGAGCTCTCGGAGCTGGGTCATGCGGTGCTCGGCGGTGGCGCCGAGCCAGAGCAGGAGCAGGCCGACTGACCCGATCACCGCCCATCGGGGTACCTGGGCGGCTACCGGTACCAGCGCGTCCAGTCCGATGGCCAGGAGCGTTCCGGCCCCGAGGACGAGGGGCGCCTGGAGCCGGGTCCTGGCGCCGGCGAGCAGGGCGAGCAGAGCGCCGGCCGTCACGGCCAGCGGCCGGGCGAGGCCGCCCTGGGCGATGACGAGGGCAACGCTCGGCACGAGCCCGATGGCCAGCCCCGGCCCGAAGGCGGTCCAGGAGCTGACCGCCGGCAGCCGCCGGCGGGCGGTGAAGCCGGCGCCCAGGACGACGGCGGCGGCAGGGAGCGTGTACGCCTCGACCAGGGTGACATCGAGGACCGCCAACCAGGCCCAGGTCGCGGCGACCGCGGTGGCGGCGCCGGCGAGTAGGGAGTGGCCGCGGCCCGGGCGATTGCCGGCGACGATCAGGCAGACCGTGGAGACGGTGAGGGCGACGGCGAGCCACGGATCTGTCGCCGCGGAAAGGATGGTGCCGAGGGTCATGGCCACTGCTCCCGTCGCCTCGAGGGCGAGGCCTTCGGGATGCCGGCGCCGCCCGAGCGCGCCGGCAACGAGCAGGGTGCCGCCGGCCACGGCGATCACCAGGCCCACCGGTGCAGTCGAGGCGCCGGCGCTGACCGCCACCGCCGCGCTCCCTCCGGCCACGCCAGCGCCGGCCGCGGCGGCGAAGGCCTGGCGGAAGGCGGTGGTACGCGACCAACCCGTCGCGGCTGCGGCCGCCACGACGAG
>JANMRJ010000201.1:0-2737 GCA_031370985.1 Acidimicrobiales bacterium | reverse complement strand
TGTCGCTCGTGCATTGACCCCTTGCCGGCGGGCGCCCACGCCCTACCATCCGCAAGGTGAGCGAAGAACGCCGACTCGTCACCGTCCTGTTCGCCGACGTCATGGGCTCGACCGGGCTGGGCGAGTCACTCGACCCGGAGGATCTGCGCGCCCTGATGGGGCGCTACTTTGTCCTGGCCAAGGAGGTCATCGCCGCCCGCGGCGGCACGGTGGAGAAGTTCATCGGCGATGCGGTCATGGCCGTCTTCGGTCTGCCCCGCGCCCACGGTGACGACCCGGCCCGGGCCCTCGATGCCGCGCTCGAGCTGCGCGACCGGGTCCGAAGCGACCCACTCCTTGGGGAACGGCTGCCCATCCGACTCGGAGTCAATACGGGCGAAGTCGTCGCGAGCTCGGCGGCAACGGCGGATGGCGACTTCCTCATCACCGGCGACACGGTCAACGTTGCGGCACGCCTCCAGCAGCTGGCCGAACCGTGGTCAATCGTCGCCGGGGCACGAACGGTCCGGGCCTCGGGCGGTGGGTTCGAGTTCGGCCCCTCGGTCGAACTCGAGACGCGAGGTCGCGGGCTGGCCGTCCCAGCCTCGGTCCTCCTCGGCCGTGCCGCCCGGTCGCCGGTCCGGCGGACCCGCCTCGTCGGCCGCGACGCCGACATGGACCAACTCGACCTCGTCGCCCGGCGGGTCGCCCGGGAGCGGCGACCGTTCCTGGTGAGCATCATCGCGCCGCCTGGCACCGGCAAGAGCCGGCTCCTCGAGGAATTCCTCGATTCGATCGACGCGGTCATGCCCGACGCGACGATCGCGACCGCGCAGTGCCTCCCCTATGGGCAGCGGATCACGTACTGGCCCATGCGCGCCCTCCTCTTCCGATTGCTCGACCTCGATGAGGATGCCCGACCGGACGAGGTCCGTCGGGCGACCGCGGCCTGGCTCGCCGACCTCGGGGATCCGGCGGCCGCGGCCCACGCCGAACTCCTGGCGGCGACCGTCGGGGCCGGCGATGCGGAGCTGGCCGACCAGGCGTCGGTCTTCGCGGCCTGGCGGACCGCCTTCGAGCTCGCCGCCCAGCGCCACCCACTGATCCTCGTCGTGGAGGATCTGCACTGGTCGAGCGACAGCCTGCTCGACCTCGTCGAGTCGCTCCTCCAGCCGCGAGCCGACGTCCCGCTGCTCATGCTCGTCCTCACCCGTCCGGAGCTGCTCGATCGACGACCCACCTGGGGCGGCGGCCGCCGCAACCACGTCTCGATCGGCCTGGAGCCGCTCGACGAAGGCTCGCTGGAGCTCCTCGTCAACGACCTCCTGGAGGCACCGGCCGCGGAGATCGTCCGGGCCGTCGTCGCCCGGTCGGACGGCAACCCGTTCTATGCCGGCGAGATCGTCCGCTCCATCGTCGAGAATGCCGGCCGGCTGGACGACCCGGCGGCCGTCGCGGCAGCGGTCGCGGTCCTGCCGGACACGGTCCAGGGTACGGTCCTGGCACGGCTCGATCTCCTCGATGGCGCCGCCCGTCGGGTGCTCCAGGTGGGCGCGGTCCTCGGTCGGTCGTTTCGCCCGGCGGGGATCACGGCCGTGGAGCCCGGTCTCGCCGACACCGTCGCGGATGCCCTGGTCGGACTCGTCGAGCGGGACCTCATCCGTCCATCGGGCGCCGATGGCTACGTGTTCCGCCACATCCTCATCCGCGAGGTCGCCTACGGCACGCTGCCCCGGGCTGAGCGGGCGAACCTGCACGCCGCCGCTGGATCGTGGCTCGAGACGAGCGCAGCGGATCGCGCCGAGGCGCTGGCCGAACTCATCGCCTATCACTTCCGCGAGGCGGCGACACTCGATGGCGCCCTCGGTCGGGAGCCGTCGGCGGTCCTGCGTGCGAAGGCGGTCGACTGGCTCCAGCGGGCCGCCGAGGCGGCGATCGCGGCCACGGCGCACCTCGAGGCGACGCGCCACCTGGAGGCGGCGATCGCATTGGCGGAGGCGGCACGACTCCCCGAGCTCTGGGAGCGGCTCGGCGACTGCCGTGTTTCTGGGGGCGATGCGGTCGACGCCTATGCGACCGCACTCCGCCTGGCGCGCGCCCAGGGCCGCCCGATCGACGATCAGCTCCGTCTCGTCGCGTCCGAGCTTGCCGTGCTGACCCGCTGGAACGGCTCGGTCCGGGCCGGCTTCACGGACCAGACGGCAGTCCTGATTGCGGACGGCGAAGGGCTCCTCGGTGCGGCGTCCGATGACCGCGCCCGGGCGATGTTCCTCATCGCGCGGGCGAGTCTGCCCATGGCCAGCGACCGATCGGGCGAGGTCGCCGATCAGGCCATGCTCGATCGATCGCGCGCCTCGGCCGCGGAAGGTCGCGCCATCGCCCGCCGGCTCGACGATCCACGCCTCGAGAGTGCCGCGCTCGACGCGATGTCCGTGGCCGCCCTCGAAGAGGATGACTATCGTGGGTCCCTCGCGTCAGCCGAGACGCGGCTCTCGTTTGCCGATCGTCTCGACTTCGTGGAACGGCTGGACGCCCTCTCCATGCAGGTCTGGCACGGGACCGTCCTCGGCGACCTCGGGTCCGCTCTCCACCAGGCTCGGGAGGCGCTCGCCCGGATCGGGCCCGGTCAGGCCCACGCCTTCCGGATGGGGCTGGGGGCGTGGGAGACGACGATCCTCCACGTGCTCGGTCGCTGGGATGAGGCCGCCTCGGCGTACGCCCGCCTGGAGATCGCCTGGGAGGAGGCGGGGCGACCGTC
>JANMRJ010000169.1:0-2496 GCA_031370985.1 Acidimicrobiales bacterium | reverse complement strand
GGCCTGTTCCGCGAGGAACTGCTGTCGGCCGGCTTCGCCGATGCCATCGGTCGCTCGGGAATCGTGGCGATCTCGCTGACGACGATCCTGGCCTCGCTCGCCGCCATCCTGCCGCTTCGATCGCAACTGCTCGAAGAGGTCGCCGCGGGACGGCAGGAGCTGCAGCGGAGTCGCGCTCCGCTCTGGCAACGACTGTTCCTCGACGTGGTTGCCCTGATCGGTGGGCTGGTCATCTACGTCATCGCGGGCGGCTCGGGGATCCATCCGGTCCTCAACGCCGAGGGCAATCCGACGGTCACCCTCGCCTTGACGTCGTTCGTCGCGCCGCTCCTGTTCTGGTCCGGCGGAACGCTCCTGCTCCTGCGGATCATCGGCCGGGTCATGTCGCGGAGCGGCTGGATCGGGCGCGCCCTGCAGCCCATCCTGGGCCCGGGTGGAACGCTCGCCGGCCGGTCGTTGACGGCCCGCGCCTCCGCGGCGTCACGAGCCATCGTCGTCCTGGCCCTCGCCGTCAGCTTCGCGACGAGCGTGCTCGTCTTCGACGCAACCTATCGCCAGCAGCAGCGGATCGACGCCGAGCTGACTCTCGGGGCGGACATCAAGGCCGTCCCGACGACGCCGATGACGGCGGCCGATGTCGCCCATCTGGCCGGCTCGGGTGTGGCCGGCGCCACGCCGTTCGTGGACCGGGTCGTCTACGTCGGGCCGGAGGCCCAGGACCTGCTCGCGGTCGACACCGCCAGCCTGCCGGCGGTCGCGCCACTGGCCGACTCGTTCTTCAAAGGTGCGACGGCGTCCGCGGCAATCGATGCCCTCAAGGCGCGGCCCGACGCGATTCTCGTCTCGGCCGAGACCGCAACCGACTACAGCATCGTGCCCGGCGACCGGATCCGGATCCGCGTCCCGGATGCCGCCGGCATCCTCAAGACGATCGACTTCACGATGGCCGGGATCGCCCTCGAGTTCCCCACTGCGCCGAAGGATGCGTTCCTCGTCGCCAACATTGCGTACGTCGCGAGCCAGACCGGCAACGATCGGATCTCATTCGTCCTCGCCCGGGCCCACGGCGACGTTGGCTCTGCCGCCTCGGCCGTCACCCGACGGCTGGGTCATGGCTGGCAGGTGAGCGACCTCGGGACGACGACCGCCCGCCTGGCCAACAGCATCACGTCCGTCGACCTGTCCGCCCTGGTGCTGCTCGACGTCGCCTTCGCCGTCGCGATCGCCGCGGTCGGTGTGGCGCTCTTCCTCCTGGCCGGGCTGGCGGAACGCCGACGCGAGCTGGCGACGCTGATCGCGGTCGGGGCCGAGCCGCGCCAGGTCCGATCGTCGATCCTCGGCGAGACGCTGGTCATCGGCCTCGCCGGGATCGGGACGGGTCTGCTGAGCGGCGTCCTCGTCGGGATGTCGCTGCTCCAGATCCTGGCCGGGGTGTTCGATCCACCGGCCGACGGCCCGGCCATTCCCGTGCTGCTGATCGTCGCGCTCACGGGGATCGTCGCGGCGGCCCTGGCGGGCGCCCTCGTCATCGCCGATCGCGGGTTGTCCCGGCTCAGCGTTGTCGCCGCGCTGCGCGAGCGATGATCGCCGGCGGTCGACCCGGGTTCGCACGGAAGGTGCGGTGCTGACCTTCGTGCAGGCGATTGTCCTCGGCATCCTCCAGGGCGTCACCGAGCTGTTTCCGGTTTCGAGCCTGGGGCATACGGTGATCCTGCCCCAGTTGCTCGGCTGGACCGACGTTGTCGCCGCGCAATCCGCGCCGGAGTCGTACTTTCTGGCGTTCCTCGTCGGCCTGCACGTTGCCACGGCGGTCGCGCTCCTGTTCTTCTTCCGCGGGACCTGGGCGGGGATCATCCGCGGCCTGGTGATCGCGGCTCGGACGCGCCGAGTCGAGACCGAGGATCAGAAGCTCGGTTGTCTGCTGCTGCTCGCGACGATCCCCGCGGGTCTGGCGGGGCTCGTCCTCGAGCACGCCTTGCGGGTGGCGTTCGCGACGCCGATCGTTGCGGCCGGCCTACTCGTCGTCAATGGACTGCTGCTCCTCGGCGGCGAGCGCGTTCGTCGACGCGTCGTCACGGCCGCGGTCGGCGGGGACCCGACGCCCGCCGCCGTCGGCCGTCGGCTCGACGACCTGACGGCTCGCGAGTCGCTGGCCATCGGCGGGTCCCAGGCGCTCGCACTGCTGCCCGGGATCAGCCGTTCAGGCGTGACGATGGTCGCGGGTCTGACGCGAGGATTGACCCACGAATCCGCCGCGCGATTCTCGTTCCTCCTCGCGACGCCGATCATTCTCGCCGCCGGTATCTACAAGCTGCCCGACCTGCTGGGCCCGAACGGCGACGGGGTCCGACCGCAGATCCTGGCCGGCAGCGTCGCGGCTGGCCTGTCGGCGTATCTGGCCGTCCGCTTCCTCACACGGTTCTTCGAGCACCGAACGCTGACACCGTTCGCCGTGTATTGCGTGGTTGTCGGTGTCCTGGCCGTCGTCCGGTTCAT
>JANMRJ010000156.1:0-3091 GCA_031370985.1 Acidimicrobiales bacterium | reverse complement strand
GGTGGCCCGCGTCCTGGAGGTCGACCGGAGCCGCGTGAGTCGCTGGCTGAAGTCGGAGGAACCCGACGCGGCGAACACGCTGAAGGTCGAGGGGACGGAGCTCGTCCTGGCCCGTCTGCTCCGCCTGTACGATCGGCAGACCGCGATCAGCTGGCTCGGCGGGTTCAATGCGCATCTCGGCGGTCGTCGGCCCGTCGACCTGATCGCCGGCGGTCGCCTGCCGGACGTCATCGCGGCGGTTGACGCCGATGACGCAGGGTCATACGCCTGATCGGTGGTCCTGTGGCGAGTGTTCCCGTTCGACTGGGACGATCCGACCGCGCGTCCCGAGCCCTGGTCGGTCCGACGCGACCGACAAGGCGGCGGTCGCCATGACCATCCCGACCTCTACACCGCGTTGTACGCGGCCCGTGATCCCGTATCGGCGGTGGCCGAGTTTCTCCAACCGTTCCGCGGCCGAGTGATCGGCCCCGCCGCGTTCGTCCGACCTGATGGACGCGTTCGGACGCTCGCGGCGCTGGACGACTCGGCGCTTCCTCCGCTCGTCGACCTCGATGAGCCTGCGACCCTGGTCCGGATTGGCTGGCGTCCATCGGCGATCGCGACGGGCGTGCGGACCACGACTCAGCGGCTCGCGCTCGAGCGCTTCCGGGATGCCGCCGTCGGCCTGTCGTGGTGGTCGACGCTCGCGGCCGGATGGACGAACGTCACGCTGTTCGACGTCCGGGTCGAGTCGCTTCCCGAGGTGATCGACATGGAGCGACTCGGGCTCGAGCAGCCGGCCGTCGTCGCCGCCGCGGAACGGCTCTCCGTCGGCCTCAGGGCATGAGTCCCGCACCGGTCGTGACAGGGGAGGTGTCACAGGGCCGACGGAGATTCGGCACGGATCGGAGGTCGTCCGGGACTTCCGGGAGTGGGGACTCACGACCATGGGGCACGTCGCAGCGCCGTTTCAGCGGGCCAATCCGCGCACGTCCGCGTTCCGCTCATGCGGGCGGAAGGTCGTCCATCCGACCGAGGAGGTCGCCGAGGCCGCCCGGCGGCTGACCGAGGCGTCGACGGGCGACGGCCCGCTTCATTCGTATCGCTGCGACTTCTGCGCGGGGTGGCACGTCGGGCATGCGGCGGTGCGGTCGTCCGGGCCGGTGGTCTGGGCGGCCTGGTCCGACGAGGACACCGACCGGCGCGACCGGAAACGGCGTCGCCGCGGTCAGCGCCGCGATCGTGGCCTTCGGTGGGCCTCCGGCGCCTGATGATGCGAGCAGGTCCACCCGCGGTTGACTCGACCGCGCTATCGTTGGCTCACGCCGTCCCGGGTCGGGCGGCGCCGTCTCGGCCGCGACGCGAGCCAGTCGAGGCCCTCACGTCGCGCGCCGCAAGCGACGATCGAGCTCGTTGGCAGTCTCGCGAATGCGGTCGTCGTCGAGAACGGGCGGCGCCTCGCGGAGTTGCTTCACAAGGCCAGTCCCGGACACGACCCGCACGCCGCCAGCAGACGATCGGAGCCACGGGAGGCTGGCGCGATAGACGCAGATGATCGGCGTGACCGGTGTCGGTGATGCCTGCCCGTCTGCCGGCAGAGCACCAGAGATCGCGGGCCGAGCGGTCGCAGCCGTTTGTCCGATGCCTGTGTCAAGAGTGGATGGAAATTCCGCGGCGGAGTCGATCGACGACGTCAACGCTGTGCAGAGCCAGCGCGGTGAGGCGCGGGCCAGCTTCGTACCGACGGCCGCGCGTCTCGCCGATCGCGAGCAGCCAACCCGCCTGGACGCATCCGGCCAGGATCGCCCGCGACCGCGATGCTGACAGGCCGAGCATCTCGCTCACGTCAGCGGCGCGAATGCTCATGTTCCGGGCGGCGATGATGACTGGCGCCCAATCAACCGGCATCCTCGCGCGGTCGAGCTCCATCGTCAGGAAGCCGATATCGGAGCGGATCGCCTCGAGCAGCCGCGTGCGGAGATCGAGTCGATCGACGGCAATCCCTGCGAAGTATTCGAGCCACGGCGTCGCCGAATGCCGATCAGGCAGATAGGTCGAACCGTGGCTCGCCTGGAGCGCCGCCACGTAGGCGTCGGGATTCGCCCGGATCACCGACTCGACGTTGACGAGCTCCGGAGCTGCGATCCCGCCACGCATCAGCGCGAGCGACCCGACGACGCGCGAGGTGCGGCCGTTGCCGTTGAGCCACGGGTGGATGGAGACGACATTCAGGTGCGCGATGCCTGCCGCGATGAGCAGGTGCTCGCCTGCCGTGTTGTTCAGCCAGCTGACGAGCTCGCGCATCAGGCCCGGCACCCAGCGGTGGTCGGGTGGCTCGTAGACACCGCCGACCGTCACCGGTGCCCGCCGGTATTCGCCCCGTTCGTCGTCGTCGAGTCCGTCGATGACCGTCGCGTTCAACCGGCGAATCAGCTCCTCACTCCACTCGAAGTCCTCTCGAAGGGCGACCCGGTTGGCCAGATCGAGCGCGCGGTTGTAGTTCTGGACATCGCGGATGTCAGCCGGACGACCGTCGACGGCCATGCCGCCAAGAACATCGTCGACCTGCGATGGCGTGAGTTGATTGCCCTCGACGGCGGTGCTCGCGGCTACGGTCGCGCTCCGGGCAGCAGGCCAGGCGGCGAGCCGCGTCCATCGGTGGAGGACGGGGGCGGGCTCGTCGGCGATCAACTGATCCCATGCGGCGAGGGATGTTTCCAAGGCGGCGGTACGTTGGTAGGCGAGATGCAGATCCATCAGTTCGCTCGGATAACAGGCGATTTAATGGACCCAGAATACCAGTAATTCGCCTGAATACCAAGCGATTAGTGAATCGACGCCCTCGACCCAGCGAGACGGTGGCTGGTCCGGATGCCCGGCGGCGAACCTTCTCGCCTTCTGACGCGCCCGCGACGATCTACCTCGTATGCATGGATCGCATGTTGCCATGCATTGACCTGGACGACGATGATGCATATCGTTGACCGATGCGCAAGCACACCACGATCGACCTCGACGCCGATCTCGTCCGGGCGGCCGCCGAGGCGCTCGGGACGACGCGGACGACCGACACGGTTCACGCCGCCCTCACCGAGGTCGTCCGGCGGCG
>JANMRJ010000153.1:0-5803 GCA_031370985.1 Acidimicrobiales bacterium | reverse complement strand
AGGCTCACCATCGCCGGGCGCCGAGCCGAGGTGTGGACTGCCCTCGACCCAGGCGTGGCCCTCCGCCGCTGAGCCGGGGTCCAGGCCGGCCCATCCGGGCCGTCCCGAAGGGACCGGAGCGGAGCGGAGGGCCTTGACGCCGGCGGGCATAGCAACAGGAACCAGTGTCCTGGCCCGCCAGCTCTGCTGGCGGGCTTACCCGCGCCCTTCTCCCTGTGGGCTACCGGCTTCGCTCGTTCCGTCGTCAGCCCTGCATCCTCACCGGGAACGACGCCCCCGTCCTGATCGAGCCCGTCCGACAACAACCGCCCATCGTTCCTTCGGCGGAAGCAGGCCCGCGAACGGGGCCGCCTGACGCAATTGCCCGGCGCGGACACTTGTCGAGCAGAGCGTGGCCAGCACGTCGTCAAGGCCGGCGGCGAGAAGCTTCGCCCATGCCGATCCGTATGCACCACCCCGCGCAGGGTCCTTCGGCCCTCCGCCGGCGATGACCTCGGACTCTGGGAGCGGTGTCGGCGAAGGCGCACCATGGAACCAAGCCACTCCGAACAGAACCGAGAGCAGGAGCCATGAACCAGACCCCGCTTCCCAAGAACGACGCAGATTGCAGCCCCGTCTTCTCCATCGCCGGCGTCATGCCCGGCAGCTCCAACGCCGCGTGGAAGACCGCCTACCCGAACCCCGACGCCGGCTACAGCGCCCCCCAGCGCCGCAGCCACGGCCCGACGTTCTCTATCGCCGGCGCCATGCCCGGAGGCACGCAGACCCCTTGGCGGACCGCGATGCCGGACCCCACCCGTGATGTCCTCGACGGCTACGGCCACGTGATCACCAAGGTCGAGGCCGCCGCTCGGGCCGAGCTGGCCGCCTCACGCCCCGTGCTGATGATCACCGCCAGGTCCGGTCACAGCCACGCCGCATAGACCTCGTGCGGTAGGCGTGGTCAGGCCGGGCACCGGCAAGACCCGAGAAGGCCCCGGACGCCGAAGCGGCGCCGGGGTCCTCCCGCGCCCGGCCCGTTGCAGCAGCGGGATCCGCAGCACGCCCATGGGGAGGAGGCCGAGGGCGATGATGAACCCGCCGTACCGGTGGACCACAACGTCCTGGTTTCGCACAAGGGCCGAGCCCACCAGCGTCGCCCCGGTGCCGAGGAGGGTGAAGGGGTGCTGAACCCGGCGACGAAGAGCACGGCGGCGCGCAGGGTGACTCTGAGAGCGGCGGCCTGGTCCAGGGCGCCGTCCGCACACGATCGTTTGCGTACGTTTGGATCGGCACACGGCGGTGGCCGCTTCAGGTAGCGGAGACCGCACCTTGTCGACGGCGTGCCGATCAGGATCGGTCTCAGCTCTCCGCGCTCACCGAGTAGTCGTCGGGCCGTCCGGATATGAGCCGTTTGACCGCCGCGACCGAGGCGAGTAGCTCCTCATTCGAGAAGCTTTGAGGTTCGATGCGGCGCCAATGGTCAGTCGAGCGCGCGGGATCCCACGGGCAGGCCGAACGCACCCATTCGAGCCTGTTCGAGCACTGGCCGCTAGCTGGGTCCTTGCGGGAGTAGTGGAGAACTTGTCCGTTGTGGATCTTGTCGCGTGGGTCATCTGAGAGAAGCAGTTCGCGCCACTGCTCTTGGGTCATGCCTTCGATCAAGAAGCGCGCCGCCCATATCACGTCCTCGTGCGTGGAGACGATGCAACTGCCGCCGGGGCAGTCTCGCCGCAGCGTGTTGAGGACACGCTCCACCCGCAAGCAGACCTCGGCCAACGACTCGCCCTCAGGCGGGCGCCAATAGCACGGGTCCTCCTTGCGTGCGGAGAGCTCGGCGGAGAAGCGCTCGAAGCGCTCGCTCTGGGGCATCACGAAATCCGCACGTCCCCAGGACCGTTCGCGCAACAGGATGTCCTGCACCCAGCGCGCCTTCGGCAGGCGCAGGTGCGCTGCGGTCTCCCTCGCCCGCAAGTGCTCGGAGGTGTAGTACCGGGAAAAGGTCGGCGAGACGTGCTCGCGAACCCAGTGTCCCGCGGCCTCGGCCTGCGCTATTCCGAGGTCGGTGAGCCGCCATTCGCGGTTGAGGCGGGCGCGGAACTCCTCGGTGTAGCAACTGTTGTCTCCCTGCTTGGACTGCTCGCGCGCTTCATTTCCCTCACTTCGACCATGGCGGACCAACACAAGATCAACAGGCATGACCACCTCGGTCTCTCGAAGATCGTCGGCCGGGTTCTTTGGGGTACCGGTCATTTTGGCGCAGTATCCAACGTTGGGCGTGGTGGGTGGGCGGGGAAGACCGTCGGGTCGGTGCTGCCCAACTGGGTGTGAAGGTCCGAGAGGGTCGGCGAGTTCCACGGTCTCGACTGCGCCCCTGCTGCTCCCGGTCCCGCCGGAGCGCGCCAGATCGTTCAGGCTGACCGCCAGCAAAGCCGGGGCGAGGGCTGGGCGGGGTATCCAGGGCCTGGTCAGAGAGGTTGACGGGACTCAGTCAGCCAAGATTGCTGCGTCGGGAACGGTGCCTCGAAACGCGAGCCGGCCGTCCAGTCCGAGTTGGTGCGGGTGCCGAAGTGGTACTTGCTCCGAGTCTCAGGATCGGTGATCGCGGCCCAGAGGCGCTCGGGGGTGGTGCGGATGTAAATCTCGTAGACCTTCTCCATCGGGTCCTCCTGTCTCGGTTCCCTCCAATAATAGGTGACTGTTTCGTCACATGTCAATCGTGCCCGAGCCGGCAGACGGACCACCCGGTAGGGTCGGCGCCGTGCACGAGCTGTCGCTGTGCGAGGCCATCGCCGCCACCGTCACCCGCCACGCCGGCGAGCGGACGGCGTCGTGTGTGGTCGTGCGCGTCGGCCACCTCCGCCAGGCCGTGCCCGACGCGTTGTCGTTCTGCTGGACCATGCTCACCGAGGGCACCGACCTCGAGGGCTGCGAGCTGGAGATCGAGCAGGTACCTGCGGTGATCCGCTGCGCCGGCTGTGGGACCGAGACCACGCTCGACGTACCCCTGATGATCTGCAGCGCGTGCAGCAGCGACGATGTCACCCTGCTCTCCGGCGAAGAGTTCCAAGTCGCCTCTCTCGACCTTTCGGAGGCCTGACCATGGGACGCTTCCATCGCCATCCCGACGGCACCACCCACGAGCACGACGACGACGGCCGCCACGCCGACCATGGCGCCGGCGACCACAGCGGCTACGCCGTCACCGGCACGTCGCGGATCGCGGTGCTGGAGGACATCTTCTCCGAGAACGACCGGGTGGCGGATGAGAACCGGAAGGACTTCGCCGACGCCGGCGTCCGCACGGTCAACCTCATGTCGTCGCCCGGCGCCGGCAAGACATCGCTGCTAAAGCGCACGCTGGAGCAGCTGGCCGGCACCCTGCGCATCGGGATCCTCGAGGGCGACATCGCCACGAGCATCGACGCCGACCGGCTGGAGGGCTTCGGCGCCGCAGTCGCCCTGGTCAACACCAGCGCCGGCTTTGGCGGGGAGTGCCACCTCGACGCGGTGATGGTCCGGTCGGGACTGGCGCGGCTACCCCTCGCACAGCTCGACCTGCTCGTCATCGAGAACGTCGGCAACCTCGTCTGCCCGGCCGAGTTCTATGTCGGCGAGCACGCCAAGGCCATGGTCTACGCCGTCACCGAGGGCGAGGAGAAGCCGCTCAAGTACCCGGTCATGTTCCGGGCCGTCGATGCCGTCGTCGTCAACAAGATCGACCTTCTCCCCCACCTCGACTTCGACCTCGACCTCTTCCTCGCCAACCTCCACAATGTGAACCCGGCGGCCCGGGTCATCCACGCCAGTGCCCGCACGGGCGAGGGCATCGACGAGTGGTGCGCCTGGCTGACCGGCCAGACCTCGGCGGTCGGGTAGCCGGAACCCCGATCAGCCCTCACCGACGACGCAGCCCGGCGGCGCGGGCAGGCGCCGGGTCGGCGCGGCGCCGACCGACGGGCTGAGGTAGGTGACGGCCATCACGACGGGTTCCGTCGAGGCGTTGCGGACCAGGTGGATGTCCTGGCCCCCGACGTAGGGCCGGCCCGGCCCATAGGTCTCGGCGCGACATTGGCCGTCGTAGACCGTTAGCGCCCCCGAGAGGACGGCGACGGCGTGGATGCCGGCGTGGGCATGCCAACCGCTCTCCTCGCCCGGCCCGTACACCTGTGAGACCACCGACACGTCCCGCATCGCCAGGGTGATCGCCATCGGGTCGGCGGGCACAGGGGCCGGCGCCGGCCCGGGGCCCTGGCGGCGGCGCAGTTCGCCGGCCAGCGCAGTGGCCGCCAGGGCGAGCACGACCACGCCGATGACCATGACGACGACGGGCCGAGCCGTGTGGCGGGTCGGCCGGCCCGAGGCGGGTCTGGCCTCGCCGGCCAGCCGCGGGGCGTCTAGGTGTTCTTCGGGAAGGGTCGCCGTGTCCATCGCATGCTCCTCTGACCTGAGCCCGTCCCGGGGGCCGGGACGACACTTCACAGATCTGAGGTCAGCGTCCCGCCGGGAAATACCTCGTTCGCGAATCGAATCGAGCACTCAACGGCGGCGCCAGCAGCCATCATCGGGGCATGCCATCGCTGACCGAAGCCCGCGCCGGCGCCGCAGCCGCGGCCCCGATGCTCCTCGGCGTCGTGCCTTTCGGCCTGGTGGCCGGCGCTGCTCCGGTCGCCCATGGCTTCGGCGGATGGTCGGCGGTCGGGCTGTCCACCGTGGTCTTCGCCGGCGCCTCGCAGTTGGCCATCGTCGACGTGCTTTCCCACGGTGGGTCGGCCGTCGTCGCCATCCTCGCGGCCTGGACGATCAACCTGCGGATGGTGCTCTACTCGGCCTCGCTGGCCCCGTACCTGGGCCACGAGCCGACCCGCCGGCGGCTCGGCGCCGCCTACCTCCTTGTCGACCAGGTGTATGCACTGTCGGTCACCCGGTGGGCCCGGGATGCCCGCGAGGAGGGCCGGCTGGCGTTCTACGTCGGCGCTGGCGCCCTGCTGTGGACGGCGTGGGTGTCCTCCACCGTGGCCGGCGCGCTGGTCGGCGGGGCGGTCCCCGGCTCGGTGCCGCTCGACTTCGCTGTGCCCTTGGTGTTCCTCGTGCTCCTCGTGCCGGCGCTCGTCGACCGTCCGGCCGTCGTGGCCGCGGTGGCCGGCGGCGTCGTCGCCGTGGCGGCGGCCGAGGCCGGCGCCGGCCCCTTGTCGACGATCCTGGGCGCGGTGGCCGGGATCGCGGCCGGCGCCCTGGTCGACGCACGGCGCCGTCCACCGGCGTGAGCATCTGGCCGGTCATCGTCATCGCCGGCGCCGGCACCTACGCCATGCGGGCGTCGTTCCTGGCCTTCGCTCACCGCATGGCGACGGTACCGCCGGCGCTGGCCCGGGTCCTGCGCCAGATCCCGCCCGCGGCCTTGGCCGCCATCATCCTGCCGGCGCTCGTCCGCCCCGAGGGCCACCTCGACCTGCTCCAACCACGGCTGCTGGCGGGCATCGTCGCCGCCCTCGTGGCATGGCGGACCCGCAACGTTGGCCTCACCCTCGTCGTGGGCATGGGCCTGTTGGCAGGTCTCCAGGCCATGTGACGGTACGGTCGAGGCAGATGGCGAGCATTGTCGAGGCCCGCGGCCTGACCAAGCGGTACCCCGGAGGCGTCACCGCGCTCGACGCCGTCGACCTCGACCTGCCGGCGGGCCGGGTCGGGCTGGTGGGGGCCAACGGCGCCGGCAAGACGACCCTGTTCCGGTTGCTCCTCGGCCTCAGCCGCCCCGACGCCGGGACGGTGTCGGTGTGCGGCATCCCTGTCGCCGACGACCCGATCGGCGTGCGCACCCGGA
>JANMRJ010000139.1:0-5222 GCA_031370985.1 Acidimicrobiales bacterium | reverse complement strand
GCGACGAGGGCGTCGATGACCACCTGGAGCTTGACGTTGTTGGCCGCCGCGACCTGGGCGACGGTCTTGCCGCCCTGGAGCGCGGTCTGGAGGTCGGCCTCGCTGATCCCGATCGCCTTGGCGACGACCGAGGTGTCGGTGGTGGCCTCGACGCGGCCGCCCATCCCCGGGCCGCCGGGGCCGTGGCCCGGCTCACCTGAAGGATCAGGATCGGTCGTTCCGGCCCCGGTCGTTCCGGACGACGCCGCCGGTGCCGGTGACGCCGCGAGAGTCGAGATCGGTCCGAGGATCGCCGCGCCGGCGACGCCGCCGAGGATCAATGCGCCGGCGAGCTTCGCCTTGTTGGAGCCAGAGGCACGACGCGACGTGGATCGGATCGGCTCGGGCGCGATGGTCCCGGCCTGATTCGGGTCCGGGCGCCCCCAGATGTCGTTGGTGTCGTTCACGAGTGGATCTCCCGATCGATGCAAGGGTCCGGCAGCGCGAGCGGCCGGACGATGGGTGCGTCCATGCCGGGAGTCTCGACCGGGCCACCTGTCGGGCGGGTTACGGGGCTGCGCCTTCCTCAGCCCCTGGCGGCGTCCCGAAGTCGGTCTCCTTGACCAGCTGCCCAGACCGATCGAATGTCCGCCAAGGGCCGAACTGGCGACCGCGATCGAACGAGCCGGTCCGCATCAGGCTCCCGTCGAGGCGGTAGAACTCCCACGCCCCGTGCATCTCGCCGTCGAGGTGGAAGCCGGACAGCTTCACCGTGCCGTCGGCGTAGTGCTCGGTGTGCGGCTGCGACTCGCGATCGGCGACCATCGACGAAGTATCCATCGCGCCCTTCCGTCGCCGTCGTTCCGAGGTTCCGCGTTCCACCGTGCGACTCGCCATTGACAAGCGGGGAGTCGAGACGACACTTCCCGCATGGCGACAAATGTGGTTGACGCGCTTGCCCACGTTCCGATGCTCTCGAGCCTGGATCGCAAGCACCTCGAGAAGCTGGCCAAGGACTTCACTGATCGGACGTTTCCCGCGGGCTCGGTCATCGTCCGCCAGGGCGACGATCGGGGGATCGGGTTCTTCGTCATCGCCGACGGCGAGGCGATCGTGTCGGTCGACGGCGCGGAGGTCGCGCGCCTTGGGCCGGGAACCCATTTCGGTGCGATCGCGCTGATCGCCGACCGCCATCGGACCGCGACCGTCACCGCCGAGACCGAGCTCCACACCTACGTGATGACCCTCTGGGACTTCCGCTCGTTTGTCCAGGGGGACGCCGAGGTCGCCTGGAAGCTGCTCGAGCAACTCGCGAAGATGCTCCAGAAGGTGTCCGCTGAGCACTAGTCCATGACGACACCGGCGACGGTCGACGGGTACCTCGCAAGCCTGTCGGAGGATCGTCGCTCGCAGGTCGAGACGCTCCGCCGGACCATCCGCGCCGCGGCTCCGGACGCGATCGAGTCCATCGCCTACTCGATGCCGGCCTTTCGCAGCCACGGCGGCCAGTTCCTCGTCTCGTACGCTGCGTACAAGCGGCACTACAGCCTGTTTCCCGCGAGTGGAATGGTCATCGAGGCGCTCGGCGAGGAGATCGCGCCATTCCTGGCGGGCAAGGGGACAATCCAGTTCCCGGCCGATCGGCCGATCCCGGTCGAGGTCGTCACGAAGGTCATCGCGGTCCGGCTCGCGGAGGTCGCGGCACGCGGTCGCACCTGAACCGGCCGCAGCGCAAGGAGAGCATCCGATGATTGGCGCAGTGATGATCGTGCCGACGATCCCGGTCAGCGACCTCGACCGGGCTCGCGACTTCTACGGCGGGGTCCTCGGACTCGAGCTGCTCTGGGAGAACCCGGGGTCGATCCGGTTCCGTGCCGGGCCGGCGAGCGAAATCTCGACCTTCAAGCGCCCCGGCCTGACGACCGAGCACACGCTCGCGCATTTCGAGGTGACCGACATCGCGGCGGCCGTGAGCGAGCTCGAGGGTCGGGGCGTCGTGTTCATCGACTACACCGACGGCCCGCTCGTCACGACGAACCACGTCGCGCGGATCGGCCCCGCCCGGGCCGCGTGGTTCCGCGATCCTGACGGCAACTACCTCGGCCTCCGCCAGGCCGACGTCTAGAGTCGGCCGCGGATCTCCCAGAGGTCGGGGAACACGGGCTGGAAGAGCGTCCGGCGGAGGTACTCGACGCCGGCCGAGCCGCCCGTGCCGGGCTTCGTTCCGATCGTGCGCTCGACCATCTTCACGTGGCGGTAGCGCCACTCCTGGAAGCCCTCGTCGACGTCGACCAACCGCTCTGCGACGAGCGCCCCGTCGGGGTCCTCGTGGTACAGCATCACCAGCACGTCCTGGACCCGCGCGTCGGGTTCCGGCGGGAGCGTGACGTCGCGCGCGAGCACGTCGTCGGCAAGCCCGTGGCCGCGCGCGGCGAGGAACCGCAGGAACGATCCCCAGACCGATCGCCGGTTCTGGGCCGCCTCGATCCGGGCCCTGGCCGCGGACCCCGCCGGCTGGGCGGCCGCCACCGACGCCTCGCGCTTGCCGAGCACTGCCTCGACCTCGCGGAACTGGGCCGACTGGAACCCCGAAGCGCTCTCGAGCCGGTCGCGGAAGGACAGGAATTGCAGTGGGGTCATCGTCTCGAGCACGTCGATCTGGGCGACGAGCGTCTTGAGGATCTTCAGGACCCGGTTGAGCAGGTGGAGGGTCGTGTCGGTGTCGGCGGCCTCGAGGGTCCGCTGGACCTCGGCGAGCTCGTGCAGGAGCTGCTTGAACCACAGCTCGTAGACCTGATGGATGACGATGAACAGGAGCTCATCGTGCTCGGGCCGGCTATCGGGCCCGGTCGACAGCGGACGCTGGATCGCGAGGAGCTCGTCGATCGCGAGATAGGTCGAGTAGGTGACCGCGGCCTTCGTCACCCGGCTGCCGATTCGTTCGCCGGGTCCGTTGTCGTGGCCGCTTCGTGGAGTGCGTCGAGGACCTCGTCCCGCGTCGCCTCCATGTTGTGGATCCGCCGACCGTGGTCGATCGTGGCGTCGACGACCTCGTCCTCGGTGCCGCGGAACTCCCAGCCGCAGGCGCACCGGTTGATGAACTGGCGGACGACATCCATGGCGATGAGCCTCCTTCAGCCGAGCGAGCGGAATGGTTCGGGGACGTAGGCAGCAAGAAGCGGTCGCCACGGTGCGGGCAGCTCGGCTGCGACGACGGGGTCGTCCTGGACGAGCCAGGCGAGATGGCGGAGCCCGTGCTCGACGACCGCGCTGACGGCGATGCCGCGGGGCGCGGCGGTGGCGTTGGAGCGGGCGAGCTCGGCGCGCTCGATCGGGACGCTGGCCATGTCGCCGACGAGCGCCTGGTCGATGACCACGACGAAGCTGAGGATGACGGCGTCGCGATCGCGCCGCCACGACGTCGAATGAACGAGGATCGGCGGCCCGACCACATCCCGGACGATCCGGTCGACGACCTCGACGGGATGCTCGGTCGGGCCGAGCTGGAGGATCCACGGTTGCGGCCCATCCGGTCCGGTCAGCGCGAGCCGATCGCCGTCCAGCCACACGACGAACACCTCGGCCTGGACCGGGCTGTCGACATCCCAACCGGCGGGTGCGCGGCTCACGCTGCCATCGTAGTCATCGGGACGCCGATCATGCCGCGTCTCGACGGGATCGATCCGTAGACTCGGATCGTGACGAACCGCGCGATGGCCCACGCCCGCTTGCGCAACAGTCGTCTGGTCGGGCCTCCGCTCGCGAGTGCCGAGGACGTCGTGGGCTGGTTCGGGGCCGTCCAGTCGCAGGACGTGGACCGTCACTCTCCTGATCCCGCTCACGTCGGCCGAGATGGCCGCGCTGGAGGACGCCGCGGGCGCCTTCGGGCGCTTCGTCGGCCTGCCGGTCGACCTGCTCATGACTGCGTCGTGATCGCGCCGCGTCGGACCCCACCGCGGGTCGATTCGGAACCCTCGCGCGACCCGGCGTCGAGGCGTCCTCAGAGGAGCACGATTGCGCTGCAGCCGGGATCCCGACCAGCCGCGAGTGCGCGCAGCACTGCCCGAGCGTCGCGACTGAAACCCGGAAATGCATTCGGGTGGGCGGCCAATGCACGGCGATTCCGGCGGGTGGCGGCGACAAGCAGAAGCACATGTTCCATCGAGCCGTCGCGTTGTTTGAGGGCGATGCGCCGTTCAGCGGCCTGCAGGTCATCGAGCACGGTCTCTGCCTCCACGGCAAGCAGCCAACCGATGCCACGGATCAGGGCGTCCCAAGCTCGTCGGTCGTTCGTGATCGGCAGCGGTACCTCGGTCCGCCAGCCGAGGACTGGATGGAGCCGCATGCGGAGCCGCTCGAGAAGACGCTGTTGCCCGTATCGCGGATCGGGTCGCCGGCCGGATACGCCCGCAATCGGACATCGAGGCCGACAGCCGCACCGAGGCAGGCAAGCACTCTCACGTCTACGCTCCTGGTCATCCCGTGCTCGATTCGCCACTCCGTCGACCCCGAGATCCCGCAGGCAGCACCGACGGCATCGTGACTCAGGCCGGCGCCGCGGCGGGCGAGGCCGATGTCGCTTCGGACGTGCCGATCGTCGTCCGCCATGCGGCGACTCGCCCGGGTTCCAGTCGTGGACTTCGTTCCCATGGTTGGGCAGTCTGGGCTGGGCCCATTCGCTACGCCTTACCTGGGCCTCCTCCGTCCGTCGTGCACCCAGTGGGTCAAACGACGACTGGCGCTCGATGCAAGGCCGAATTTCAGCCGGAATCGGGGCCCCCGCTGTCGAGCCGTGCGACGGGCGCAAGATTCGTCGGCGGACCGGCTTTCCAGCCGTCGTTTGCCGCGTCCGATGCAAGGCGGGCGGCGCCCGACCCGCAAGCCTGCGCCACGAGCCGATCAGCCGGCCCGCTCCCGGCGCAGGTTGTGGCGACGGCCCGGACCGGCCACCGACACGGCTGGCTCCGGTGCCGGCGGCACGATCGGCAGGGCCGTCGCCGGATCGACCATCCCGGACCGGATGATCCGGAGCAGCTCCGTGTCGAGAAGCGGATCAGTCTCGAGCTGGCGGTAGGCGGCGAGCCGGCGGTTGACCTCGTCAGTCGCCCGCTCGTCGATCTCCTTCGCCCCCGCTCGCGTCCATGCCTCGCGGTTATCGCGATCGACCAGGGTCGAGGGAAGGAACAGCTCGGTCGGCCAGTGCTCGGACGTGTGCGGCGCCATGATCAGGTGCTGGTCGGCCA
>JANMRJ010000137.1:0-3558 GCA_031370985.1 Acidimicrobiales bacterium | reverse complement strand
CCTGGTGGTGCCGGCGGTCGAGCACTCGGCGGTACGCGACGCCTCGGCTGCGTTCGGCGACATCACCGAGGTGGGCGTCGACGGCCTCGGGCGGGTCGACGCCGGCGCGGTGCTCGCCGCCATCCGGCCGGGTGAGACCGGGCTCGTCCACGTCCAGTGGGGCAATCACGAGGTCGGCACGCTGCAACCTGTCGCCGAGGTGGTCGCCGGCTGCCGGGAGCGGGGCGCGCTGGTCCACGTCGATGCCGCGTCAGCCGCCGGCCACGTGCCGGTCGACTTCGCCGGGCTGGGCGCCGACCTCCTGTCGGTGAGCGCCCACAAGCTCGGCGGCCCCCAGGGGGTCGGGGCGCTCCTGGTACGCCGTGGCCTGCGGCTGCGGCCGCTCCTGGTCGGCGGCGAGCAGGAACGGTCCCGGCGGGCGGGCATGGAGAACGTGGCCGGGATCGTCGGCTTCGGCGTGGCCGCCGCCGGCGTGACCCAGTCGCTCGCTGACGAGTCGGAGCGGGCCCGGACTCAGACGACAACGATGCTTCGCGCGGCCACGGCGGTCGACGGGGTGGTGGCCTTCGGCGATGTGGGGGATCGGCTCCCCCACATCGTGTGCCTCGGTGTGGCCGGCGTGGAAGCCGAGGCGGTCCTGCTCGGTCTCGACCAGGCCGGCATTGCCGCCCACTCGGGCAGCGCCTGCTCCTCGGAGTCGCTGGAACCCTCGCCCGTCCTGGCCGCCATGGGCGTGGAGGCGGAACGGTCGCTCCGGCTGTCAGTGGGCTGGTCGACGACCGACGACGACGTGGAGGCGTTCTGCGCCGCCTTCGATGCCGTCGTCGGCCGCTTGCGTTCCCTCCGTTCCTGAACCTTCGGCCCACGCCCGTTTCCGTTGCCCTCTTCGATGGGGACGACTGTCGCTTCATACTGAGTGTTTTTCCTCATTATGTTGAGTAAATTGCTACTTCGTGGAAGCCCCCTCGTTTCGCCGGCCTCTGTTTGATCAGGTCCGGTCTCGGCTTGCAGAACCCCGATCCCGCATGCAGGTGCTGGTGGGACCCCGCCAGACGGGCAAGACCACGCTGGTCCGCCAGGCCATCGACGACATCCCCATCCCGTCCCACTACGCCTCGGCTGACCAGCCATCTCTCCAGGACCGCGGGTGGCTCGAGGCACAGTGGGATATCGGGCGACTCCGAGCGCGGTCCTCTCCCGAGGGTGCATTGCTCGTCATCGACGAGGCCCAGAAGATCACGCTGTGGTCCGATGTGATCAAGCGCCTCTGGGACGAGGACACCGCGTCCGCTACGCCGCTGCGAGTCGCCGTTCTCGGGTCATCCGCGCTGCTGGTCCAGCGAGGCCTGGCCGATAGCCTGGCCGGGCGGTTCGAGCTGGTCCGGGTACCGCACTGGTCGTATCCGGAAATGCGCGACGCCTTCGGGTTCGACCTCGACCATTACCTGTACTTTGGCGGCTACCCGGGCGCGGCCAGCCTGGTCGGCGACCCGGACCGGTGGGCGAACTATGTCCTCGACTCGCTCGTCGAAACGACCCTCGCACGTGACGTGCTCTTGCTTGCGAGGGTCGACAAGCCGGCTCTGTTACGGCAACTCTTCCGGCTGGCGTGCGAGTACTCGGGCCAAATCCTGTCCTACTCGAAGATGGTCGGCCAGCTTCAGGATGCCGGAAACACGACAACATTGGCTCACTACCTGGAGCTGCTGGCCGGCGCCGGGCTGGTGACCGGGTTGCAGAAGTACAGCGGTTCTCGGCTCAGCCAGCGGGCTTCAAGCCCGAAACTGCAGGCGCTCAACACCGGCCTCATCTCAGCCCTGTCCGGCCTGCCGTTCACGGCCACCCGAGAGCGGCCCGACCTCTGGGGCCGCGTGGTTGAGTCGGCCGTGGGCGCGCATCTGTTGAACAGCGCGACCAGCTCGGCGACGCGCGTCACGTACTGGCGCGAGCGTGATGACGAGGTCGATTTCGTGGTCGAATCCGGCACTGATCTGCTGGCGATCGAGGTGAAGAGCGGGCGGCACGTCAGGCCTCCGGCCGGTCTCAGCCGATTCCGGCGCTCTTTCAGCTCGGCTCGAGCCCTCCTTGTCGGCTCCGGCGGTGGCATCGCATTGGAGGAAATGCTCTCCGCCCCGACCGAGTCCTGGGTCCGCTCAACGGCGTAGCTGACCCATGTGGTGAGGATCACGGCGAGCTGTCGGCAGGTACGACACGAGGCGCCGCCTCTTTCATGCTCGCCACCCAGTCGGCCAGGGCGATCTCCCGCACCTGGATGAGCACGCCGCGCTCGTCGGTGGTCGTACGCCAGTCACGCAGACCGAGCTTGGTCATAACGCGGCCCGAGGCGACGTTCTCGGGCATGAAGATGCTGATGATCCGGTCGAGCTCCAGGACCTCGAAGCCGTAGCGCAGGCTGGCCCGGCCGCCCTCGGTGGCCAGGCCCCGACCCCAGCAGCGGGGATGGAGCCGCCAGCCGACCTCCACCGCCGGCAGTACCTCCTTCAGCCACGTCGGTACGGCCAGGCCGATGTAGCCGACGAGTCCGTCCTCGCCGCACAGCTCCGCCGCCCACATGCCGAACCCGAACGTCTCCCAGTGCTCGACCTGCCGGTCAAGGAACCGCTCGGTCTCGGCTCTGGTCAGTCCGCGGCCCAACGGATAGCGCCACACTTCGGGTTCGGCGAACAGGTCGGCCAGGGCATCAATGTCGTCAGCGCGCCACGGACGGAGGACCAGCCGTTCGGTCTCCACCGTGTCCACCTCCGCCACAGTACGGCCGCCGGGTGGGGCCCGCCGGCATTTCCCGTCAGCCGGCGGCGGCCCTCCGGCGGGCCTCGGCGACCATCGCCACCATGGCCTTGCGCACGTCGTCGCCGGTCGAGCAGGGCTCGGGGAAGCCGAGGCGGACAGCCGCCCGCCCCGCCGGACCGACTGCGACCATTTCAAAGCCGTAGCGGTCCACCGCAGACATGGTGGCCTCGGTGGTGCCCGGCCGTCCGGCGAGGTGGCGGCAGTACAGCACCTGGGCTTCGGCGTGGTCAGCGTTCATGTGGCCGATGACGCCGGCGGCCACCCCAGCCAACGGGTCGGGCTCGGCCGCGGCGTACCGGCCAGCGTCGACCCAGCTCATCCGGCCGTAGCCGCCGACGTAGCGGATACTGGCGACATCGAGGCGGTAGAAGGCGAAGTCGCCGAAGCCGATGTAGTACTCGGCGGTGGGGTTGGCGGCGAGGTACCGCTCCTGGGCCGCCGGTCGACCGGCGTCGCCCACCGCGACCAGCAGGCCCATCAGTGTGGCCCGGCCACTGGCCAGCGGGTCGGCGCCGTCGGGAACGGGCTCGGTGACCAGCAGGCTGGCCCGGGGATCGCGGATGGCGTTCTGGGTGTGCTCGGCCATGAGGCTGACGAAGAACAGCGGGTTGCCGGCGTCGTCAAGGCCGTACGTCGCCACCGAGCCGTAGGGGTAGCCGGCCGGGTCGGCGGCGATGGTGCTGAGCGCGCCCCGGGCCGCCGAGGCGACGAGCGTGCGGCCCCGCTCGGCGTGGGACGGCTCGGGAG
>JANMRJ010000062.1:0-2198 GCA_031370985.1 Acidimicrobiales bacterium | reverse complement strand
TCGACTTCGCCGGCTCCGGCGTGGTGCACATGATGGGCGGCGTCGCCGGTCTGGCCGGGGCGCTCGTGCTCGGTCCCCGTGTCGGGAAAGATCCAGGACAAGCTGATGAAGGGGGGCATCCGGCCGACAGCCGAGGTCGAGCTCGAGGGCATGGACCTGCCCGAGATGGGCGTCCTCGCCTACCCTTCCTTCTACGGCTCCAACGAGCACGTGGAGGTCGGTGGCAAGAACGGCTCCGATGTCCACACGCCGATGGGAGCGCCCGTCGCCGTGGGGCAGGAGAAGTCACGCTGACGCCGGCGCACTGATCCATCCGAGGTGAGGCGCCCGCCCGGTCCGGCACGATGCCGGGCCGGGCGGTCCTATGTTCCCGACCGGGCCCGGGTCGTCAGCCACAACGCGGTCCCGCCGATCGTGGCCGCGAGCAGCGACGCGGCGAGGGACGCCGATCTTGGCCGAGTCCTGCAACGGGCCGGCGTCAAACGCCAGCTCGGCGACAAACAGCGACACGGTAAAGCCGATGCCCGCCACCACGGCAATGGCGACGACCATGCCCCACGTCGCACCCTCGGGGAGGCGGGCGACGCCCAGGCGGGCCGCCAGCCAGGCGGCGCCGGCGATACCGGCCGTCTTGCCGACCACGAGGCCGAGCATCACCCCGATGGTGAGGGCCACCGCGCCCGGCGCGTCGAAGGCGTCGCGCCTGATCATGACGCCGGCGTTGGCCAGGGCGAACACCGGCACGACTCCGAAGCTGGTCCAGGGGTGCAGTGCGTGGGCGATCCGCTCCGCCGGCGACACTGCGTGCCGGACCAGGCGCGTCATTGTCGCCAGCTCGGACGCGGTCGGCTCGTCGGCGAGATCGGCGGCCCAGCCGCGGGCGACCGTGACCGGTACCGAGGCGCGGGCCGGCGTCAGGAGCCCGAGGACCACGCCGGCGATCGTGGCGTGCACCCCGGAGGTGAAGGTGGCCAGCCACAGGGACGCGCCCAGCACGAGATAGGGGACGGTCCACAGCACGCCGGCACGGTTCACGGCCAAGATCACCAGGACGATCAAGGCGGCGAGACCGAGGAACGCGGGGCGGAGGTCGGAGGAGTAGACAGCGCCGATGACGATGATCGCCCCGATGTCGTCGATGATCGCCAAGCTCAGAAGGAACAGCTTGAGCGAGGCCGGCACACGGCGTCCGACCACGGCGACAACCCCGACGGCAAAGGCGATGTCTGTCGCCATCGGGATGCCCCAACCCCTCGCCCCCTCGCCGCCGGCGGTGATCGCGAGGAAGAGAAGCGCGGGAACGACCATCCCGCCGAGAGCGGCGATCGCCGGCATGGCCGCCGCCCTCGGGTCGCGGAGGCTCCCGCGGACCATTTCATGCTTGATCTCGAGGCCGACCACGAAGAAGAAAACCGCCATGAGGGCGTCGTTGACCCAGTGCTGGAGGTCCTCCCGCAGGACGTAGCGCCCGAGGCCGACGTTGACCTCGGTGTGCCACAGGGCCTGGTAGCCGGCGCTCCACGGCGAGTTGGCCCATACGAACGCGACCAGCGCGGCGATGAGAAGGACGATCCCCCCTGATGCCTCGGTGTCGAGGAAGCGCTGGAGCGCCTTCGGGAGCCGGCGGCCGGGGAGGCTGCCGGCGACTGTGGGCTGGTTGGTCTGCGACGGCACGCGGGTCGGTCTCCGGGGTTGGCGAACGAGGACTCAGTTCGCCGACCAGGCTTCCCGGCACTCCACCACCCGAACGTGGCCTTTCCATTCTGCCACCTCGCTACAGCAGGTGGAGGCGCCGCTTCGCCAGCCCGACGGTGAGCCGCTGCCCCCAGCTCAGTGAAACGGCATCGCTCTCGATCCCGTCGCCGCAGAGCACCAGCCGGTCGGACTCGGCCACGATGGCGAGCTGGGTGCCGGCGACGAGCACGCCCTCGGTGTGGTCGGTGCCCGTCGCCGGCGACGGCCACGCCTCGCGCACGAACCAGCTCAGGGCGGGATCGGTCGGGCCGGGAAGGCGAGCGCACTGAGGCGCTCGAGCCAGGCCGAGCGGCACCAGCCGGTGGCGCCCGTGCCCGTGCCGACGAGGAGCCCGGAGGGCGACTCTGCGGTTTCGGGAGCGGAGGAAGAAGGCGGCCTGCTGGCGGGTGCCGTGGCGGGCGATGAGCCCGTCGAGCTCGGTCGGCCTGGTCACGACGACCGCC
>JANMRJ010000037.1:0-3509 GCA_031370985.1 Acidimicrobiales bacterium | reverse complement strand
CATCCACATGAGGACTGCCGAGCCCAGCAGCACGGCATGGGCGACGAAGTGCAGCGGGTGGTAGCGGACCGTCGCCTCCACCACCACCGGCCAGTGGCTCAGTACCAGGATGATGTTGAACTGGATGAGCCCGGTGACGGGCCGGCTCGTCGACCGCACCACCCGCAGCAGGCGGCCGCGCCTCCCGCTCAGAGGGCCACTCGGGCCCAGGCCGAGGATGTTGCGCGCCATCCACGCCGGCACACCGACGAGCAGGAGGAGGGCGACGACCATGGTCAGCAACAGGTGCTGGACCATGTGGGCGCTATAAAGATAGCCCTCGGCCACGTCGTGCACCGGCCAGTCCGAGGCCACGAACATCAGGACCAGGGCGCCGGCGAAGGACCACCCCTGGGCCCGGGTCAGCACCGCCTCGCCCGGCCGGCGGGTCCGCTCCCGGCGGACCGAGAGGAGGTAGGCGACGGCGAGGGCGCCGATGAGGGCCCAGACATCGACGTGCGGGTGCCAGTGCGGGAACGGAACGGCAGCCGCCACGATCACTGGTCCACACTCCCTTCGGGAGAGCGTCCCAGTGAGTGCTTGTCGGACCGACCCCCCGGTCCGGTCATCGCCCTCGGGTCACCTCGTCCAGACGTGGAACGTGGTCAGAACGATGGTGAAGCAGAAGAGGGCGAGGCCGATGCCGGCGATAAACAGCCGGCGGAACAGGCGGCTGTCGAAGCGCAGGTGCATGAAGAAGGCCACAACGATGGCGAACTTGACGATCGACATCAGGATCAGGGTCGGCGCCAGGATGCCGTCAACCGCAGGCCAGTAGGAGAAGGCCACCTCGACACCAGTGATGGCGGCGAGGATCAGGGCGATCTTGATGTACATGCCCTCGCCGGGGTGCTCGTGGTGCGCGCCCTCCTCGGGGTCGATGTCGACGGCCGGGCCTGCGGGGGTGCTCATGGGATGAGGTACACGAGGGTGAAGATCACGATCCAGATCACATCCACGAAGTGCCAGTAGAGCCCGACGAGCTCGACGGTCTCCGCCTTTGACGACGGCAGCTTCCCCTTCAGCGAGAGGCTGTACAGCGAGAGGAGCATGAGCACGCCGATGGTCACGTGGGCGCCATGGAACCCGGTGAGCACGAAGAAGCTCGACCCGAACAGGTTCACCCGGAGGTTCATGCCCTCTCGGACGAAGACGGTGAACTCGTACGCCTGGCCGGCCACGAAGCTGGCACCAAGAAGGGCGGTGGTGAGGATCCAGATCCGGGTGAGGCGGTGGTCACCCTTCTGGATGGCGGCGAGGGCCAGCACCATGGTGAGGCTGCTCATGAGCAGCACGAAGGAGCTGACCGAGGTGTAGGGGATGTCGAAGACATCGACCGGCATGATGCTGCCCGGGGCGCTCTGGCCCTTGAACAGCAGGTAGGTCGAGATCAGGGCGCCGAAGAGGAGGCACTCCGACCCGAGGAACGCCCACATCGCCACCTTTTCGTTGGTGAGACCAGTGGAGGTGGGCGGGTGGCCGCCGGCAACCTCGGCGTGCGACCCGGCGGGCGCCGTCGTCGTGTCGGTGCTCATGCGTGCACCGCCTCCAGGTCGGCGCCGGCGTCGTGGTCGGGGAGATCCTCGGGGGCGGTCGCCGGCTCGAGGGCCCAGGCGTAGATGCTGCCGAAGATCCAGACGCCGCCCAGGATGGCGACGGCCCAGGTCTTGTAGATCATCCCGTAGGACAGGATGGGCATGCCGGCCGCGACCAGCAGGGGCCAGTAGGACGGCGACGGCATGTGGATGTGCGGTTCGTGCTCCTCGTGCCCGTCATCGCCATGCGTCGGGGCGTCGGGGCCTCCGTCGTGGTCTGGACCGTCGGCGACCGGCGCCACCTCGTCGTCGGGCGTGTGGGGCTGGCCGAGGGGGACATCGCGCCTCACGCTGCGGCCCTTCTCGTCCTCGGTGTACTTGCGGTGCCACAGCTCGTCGCGGCTGGTGACGAGCGGGACTTCTTTGAAGTTGTACTCCGGCGGCGGCGAGGGGATGGTCCACTCCAGGGTACGGGCGTCCCAGGGGTCGTTGCCCACATCCTGCTGGGTCTTCCGGGTCTTGAGGACGTTGATGCAGAAGGTCAGGATCGACAGGGCGATGACGAACGAGCCGATGGTGGAGACCAGGTTCCACACGTCCCAGCCCCGGCCCTCCGGGTAGGTGTAGATGCGGCGGGGCATGCCCTGGAGGCCCAGGATGTGGAACGGGCCGAAGGTCATGTTGAAACCGATGAACATGAGCCAGAAGTGGATTTTGCCCAGTCGCTCGTTCAGCATCTTGCCGGCGAACTTCGGGTACCAGTAGTAGGCGCCGGCGAAGAGGCCGAACATGCTCCCGCCGAAGAGCACGTAGTGGAAGTGGGCGACGATGTAGTAGGTGTCGGTCTGCTGGGTGTCGGCCGGCACGACGCCGTGGGTCACGCCCGAGAGGCCGCCGATGGTGAACATGGCCACGAACCCGATGGCAAAGAGCATGGGGGTCGGGAAGGTGAGTTTTCCCTTCCACAACGTGCTGATCCAGTTGAAGATCTTCACGCCTGTCGGTACCGCGATGAACATCGTCGAGGCGCTGAAGGCCGACACCGCCACGGGGCCAAGGCCGGTGGCGAACATGTGGTGGGCCCACACGCCCCATCCCATGAAGCCGATGGCGATGCCCGAGAACACCATGACCTGGTAGCCGAACAGGGGCTTGCGGGAGAAGACCGGCAGGATCTCCGACACGATCCCCATGGCCGGGAGGATGAGGATGTACACCTCCGGATGGCCGAACATCCAGAACAGGTGCTGCCAGAGGAGTGGGTCGGAGCCGGCGGCCACGTTGAAGAAGTTCGTGGCGAACAGCCGGTCGAAGCTGAGCAGGAACAGTGCCACCGTGATGACCGGGATGGCGAAGAGCAGCAGGAACTGAGCGACCAGGCTCATCCACACGAAGATGGGCATGCGCATCAGCGTCATGCCCGGCGCCCGTAGGTTAATGACGGTAACGATCAGGTTGATCGCGCCGGTCAGCGACGCAATGCCCAGGATCTGAAGGCCGAAGATCCAGAAGTCGATGTTGTGGCCCGGCAGGTTCCGGGTCAGGGGCACGTAGCCGAACCAGCCACCGTTGGGCGCCCCGCCCAGGAAAAAGCTGGAGTACATGAACAGGCCGCCGGCGAGGAAGACCCAGTAGCCCAGGGCGTTGATCCGGGGGAAGGCGACATCTCGCGCCCCGATCATGATCGGCAGCAGATAGTTCGCCAGGCCGGCCGACAGCGGCATGATGACCAGGAAGATCATCGTCGTGCCGTGCATGGTGAACACCTGGTTGTAGGTGTCGGCCCGCAGGAACGTCTGCTCAGGCGCACCGAGTTGGATGCGCAGGAGCAGGGCCTCAATGCCGCCGATCAGGAAGAAGATGAAGGCGGTGACCGAGTACATGATGCCGATCTTCTTGTGATCGACAGTTGTCATCCACCCCCAGACACCCGGG
>JANMRJ010001151.1:0-1353 GCA_031370985.1 Acidimicrobiales bacterium | reverse complement strand
TGAACTGTCCTGGTTCTCGCGGACACTCGTTGGTTTGGTTTCCCAGCGGTGTCGGTTGTCCCGAGATCGCCATTGTTGCACCACGACGGTCCGGATCGCGAACCCGCGTTGTGGTCCGATGACGAGTCATCGGACCAAAACGCGCGCCGGCTCCCCTCCTCACCTCCAGCGCTGGTGGGCCGCCTGGCGGGTCGTGCCCACGATGTCGCCGATCTGGGACCATGACGCCCCGGCCATGCTCGCCGACCTCACGGCGTCGGCGAGGGCCGCCTCGGCGAGCTTGACCGCCTCAGTCGCACGGGCGAGCTCGGCCAGACGAGCTCCCGGGAACACTCGGCCGACATGCTCCCTGCCCACCGCAGAGCGCATCAGGTCACATTCGCGGCACAGGCCAATCCGGGCGTAGGCCACGACGGCGAAGCCCTCGCAGTTAGGCCGCAGGTCGGCGTCGCTGGCGTGGTGGCAGTGGAAGCCCGCCAAGATGCCCTGACGCGTTCCCATCACCGGTGGCCCACCTGGCTGGCGCCGTAGTCAGTTCCGACCCGGCGGGCCGAGGTGACAAGCAGAGCGAGGTCGCGCCACGACAGGCTCATGCCGCCTCCCCCCGGTGCTGGCGCCATACCGCTTCGTACTCCGCCGGCGGGATGTCGCCGCAGGCGCCATGGAGGCGGGCGGTGTTCCACCAGTGGACCCAGGCCCCGGTGGCCACCTCAACGTCGTCGACGGTGCGCCATGGGCCCCGGCGGTGGATCAGCTCGTTCTTGTACAAGCCGTTCACGGTCTCGGCCAGCGCGTTGTCATAGGAGTCCCCGACGGTGCCGATCGAGGGAGCGGCGCCGATCTCGGCCAGGCGCTCGGTGTAGCGCAGCGCGGTGTACTGGCTGCCGGCGTCAGAATGCGCCACCAGGCCCTCCAGCGTGGTTCCCCGCCGCCAGATGGCCATCTCCAGGGCGTCGAGGACCAGATCGGTGCGCATGGTCGTGGCCGCCTTCCAGCCGACGATGAACCGGGAGTAGACATCGACGATGAAGGCCACGTACACCGTTCCTGACCAGGTGGCGACGTAGGTGAAGTCCGACACCCACAGCCGGTCGGGCTCGGAGGCGGCGAAATGGCGCTTGACCAGATCGGGGGCACGCAGCGCTGAGGGGTCGGCCTTGGTGGTCCGTTTGGACTTCCCACGCACCATGCCGGCGATACCGAGGGAGGCCATGAGCCGGCCGACCTGGTCCCGGCCGACGACGACGCCCTCCCGCCGAAGGGCCTTGGTGATCTTGCGCACGCCGTAGACGGAGTAGTTGTCCGTCCAGAGCTTGAGGATCCTCGGCTTGAGCGCCGCATCGGACAGCGACC
>JANMRJ010001146.1:0-1039 GCA_031370985.1 Acidimicrobiales bacterium | reverse complement strand
CACACCGCCACCGCCGCCGGCGCCGCCCAGGGCGATGACGAGGGAGTCGTGGGTGGCCGGGCCGCAGCCGCCGCTGAGGGAACCGGCGGTGGAGTGGGCGCCGGAGGTGGCCAGGCTGGTGGCCGCCCCGAAGGCATCGGCGTTGCCGGTGTCACCGCTGCGCCCGCTGTTGCCCGAGGTGGCGCCCAGGGAGATGGCCGTCGCCGAGCCCCGGATGCCGGAGTTGACAACGGTGGGACTAGAGGTGGCCGCCCCGGTGACGCCGGTGGCGCCCGAGGCCCCGCTGGCCGCGGCCGGGCTGGCCTCGGCGGTCGAGGTGGCCGCCCCGGTGTCGCCGGTGTTGGTGGCGCTGGACTGGCTCTCGGCCCGGCCGCTGTCACCGCTGGTGGCGGTGGGCGTCACCGTGGCCGCCGCCGCCCCGCCCGCCGCGCCGGTGGCCACGCCGGTGGCCACCGAGGACCCGCCGGCCGCGATGGCGGTGCCGGTGGTCACGGCGTTGGCGGCGCCTCCGCCGGCCCCGGCGGTGCCCAGGGCGATGCCGCCGGGCCCACCGTCGCCGGCGATGGCGAGGACGTCGGTGCGGTTGGTGGCGATGGCGCTGTCACCGGAGGTGGCGTCGCCCAGGGCGGCGGCACCGGAGTTGGCCTCGCTGGCCGCGGTGGAGTCGGACATGGCGTCGCCGGTATTGCCGGAGTCACCGGAGCGGCCCGAGGTGGCCATCCCGGCAGTGAGGTTGGCGGAGCCCAAGATGGCGGAGCTGGTTCCCGTGGAGCTGCTGGTGGCTGCCCCGGTGGCCCCGGAGCCCCCCGAGCGGCCGGTGGTGGCCGACGGGTTGGCCACCACGTTGGAGACCGCGGCGCCGGTGCGGCCGGTGTTGGTGGCACTGGCCTGGCTGGTCGCCTCCCCGGTGTCACCGCTGGAGGCGGTGGGGGTCACCGTGGTAGCCGCCGACCCGCCGGCGCCGCCGTTGGCCGACCCGGTGACCACCGCCCAGCCGCCCCGGGCGCTGTCGGGGCCGGTGGGACCGGCGACGCCAGTG
>JANMRJ010001072.1:0-7465 GCA_031370985.1 Acidimicrobiales bacterium | reverse complement strand
CCTGACCCAGGGGCGCTTGCCGGCGCGGAACCGGCCCAGTGGGACCCGGGCGCGTGACTGTGCCGTCATCAACTGGTACTGCGAACGTGCCGCCCAGGAGACCCTCCGGGTTCGTTCGGTGCGGGCCATCTTCGAGGAGGGCGAGCCGATCTTCGAGGCCTCCGCCATCCGGACGCTGTCGCATGTGCAGCTCGCCGTGCGTGACTCGAGCGTTATCCTCGAGATGGAGGAACTCCGATGGTGAAGCTCGTCGACCCGACCCTGCCGTTCACGGATGTGGTCGCGCGCCGCCGACGGGACGTGGCCGGCGCCGCTGCCGCCACCTTCGGGCTGTCGGCCTCAACCCATGACTGGCGGGCTGTCTACCCCGACGCCACGGCCGTCGCCGGAATTGGGGCGAGCGAGCAGGCCCTGCGCGACGCCGATGTGGACTTCACCCAGCAGGTCATCGGCGGGAGCGGGGGATTGCTCGTGGATCTCGGGTTCCAGGTGTGCCCGATCGGCGCGATCACCAGCGGGATGTTTCCGGCCTCACTGCTGGTGTGGGTGGCCGGCGGGACCACGACACGGGAGGAACGCGGACGGTTGTCCTCGTTCGGGGTCCCTGGCGTGTGGATCGGGTCGGGCACCGGCCCAGTCGAGGGGTGGGCGAATGTTGATCCTCAGGTCTTCGGGGATCGGGTGCAGTTCGTGCGGCGGTTCGTGGCCGCAGTCGCCTCGCTGGTCGAGGTCCCCGAGGCCGCCTACGTGTCAAACAACTTGTCAAACGAACTACGGCGGACGGGCACGGATGACGGCGGACGAGTACCTGCGGAAACCGCCCCTGACCTGCACCGACACGAACGTAGGCGGACCAGGACGGACCCGCCCGGACGGCAGACTCCGGGCTCATAACCCGAAGGTCGCAGGTTCAAATCCTGCCCCCGCCACGACGCGAAAGCCCAGGTCACAGACCTGGGCTTTCGTCATGCTGGGAACGGCGTCTACCGGGTGCGTCTACCGGCTGGGACCGCCAGCCGTGACCGTGATGGCCGTTGACCTGCCCTTTCGGAGCGCCGGGATAAACCGGCATGGAGAAGGAGATGAGAACGCTCTACGTCGAAGGGGTAGCGACCCACGATGACCCCGAGTCATGCGTCGGCGCCCGCAAGGGCGCTGGCGAAGCGTTGACAGGGGTACGTGCAGGCCCGGTATTGAGCCGCGAAATCATGGAGTTCGGGGTGCCGACGCTGTCGAAAGAAGCGGAAGGCCACATCGCTGGGGGCGCTATCGCGAGCCCTCAGCGGACCCTGCGCGGTCAGAGACCCGGTGCATGTACGGAGTCTCCATGCGCGAGAACCGGGAGGTCCCATGCCCGCCTGGTCGGTTGATCGCCGGCCGGGCCGCACAGGCAAGGCCAAGGCCGTAATCCTGTGATGCACGAGCGTGGGAAGTCTGACAGCCCCGTAGTACCTGCGAAGCCGCCGAACAAGGCCGGGCGACCGGTGGCGGAGGTGGTGGAGGAAAGGGGGCTGGCCAAGGGGAACACGGACGACCTATCACGTCCCGGACGCAGTGCCGGGCCAGGCGTGTCAAGCGGGTTGGACCGTGTGCGTGAAGTAGCACGAAGTGACAAGGATGCACGGTTCACCGCCTTGTTGCACCACGTCGACCTGAACCGCCTCCGGGCGGCCTACTGGGCGATTCGCCCCCAGGCTGCGCCGGGCGTGGACAAGGTGACGTGGGGGGCCTACGGGGCCGGCTTGGAGGAGAAACTCCAAGACCTGCACCGAAGGGTCCAGCGCGGCTCGTACCGGGCGAGCCCGTCTCGGAGGGTGTACATCGAGAAGGCGGACGGGCGGCTGCGGCCGCTCGGCATTGCCACGCTGGAGGACAAGATCGTCCAGCGTGCCGTCGTCGAGGTGCTCAACGCCATCTACGAGGAGGACTTTCTCGGCTTCTCCTATGGGTTCCGTCCGGGGCGCAGCCCGCATGATGCGTTGGATGCGCTCACGGTCGGGATCGAACGGAGGAGGGTGAACTGGGTGCTTGACGCCGATGTCAAGGACTTCTTCACCAGTCTCGATCATGACTGGCTGGCACGGTTCGTCGAGCACCGGGTAGCGGACAAGAGGGTCCTGCGGCTGATCCAAAAGTGGGTCAACGCAGGGGTGATCGAGGACGGGAAGTGGACGGCGAGCGAGGTCGGAGCCCCCCAGGGGGCGTCAGCCTCACCGTTGCTCGCCAACATCTACCTCCACTACGTCCTCGACCGGTGGGCCCGGCAGTGGAGGCGTCAGCACGCCCACGGTGAGGTGATCATCGTGAGGTTCGCGGATGACTTTGTGGCCGGGTTCGAGCACAAGTCCGACGCCGAGCAGTTCCTCACCGACCTTCGAGAGCGTTTCTCGAAGTTCAACCTGGAGCTGCATCCCGACAAGACGAGGCTCATCGAGTTCGGGCGCAATGCCGCCCGAGTTCGTGCAGCCCGTGGCGACGGGAAGCCCGAGACCTTCGACTTCCTTGGCTTCACGCACATGTGCGGGAAGAACAAGAGCGGGGGCTTCTGGCTCAGGCGAAAGACCATCTCGAAGCGGATGCGGGCCAAGCTTGCCGAGGTCAAGGACCAGATCAAGCGTCGTCGGCATCTCCCTATCCCCGAGCAGGGAAAGTGGCTCGGCAGCGTGGTGCGAGGACATATCGCCTACTACGCCGTGCCCGGCAACACCGACGCAGTAGCTGCCTTTCGAGACGAGGTGACCCGGTACTGGTTCAAGGCGCTCCGGCGCCGCAGCCAGCGAACCCGGGTCAACTGGGATCGGATGACTCTCTACGTCAAGCGGTGGTTCCCACCCGCCCACCCGATGCACCCGTTCCCGATCGTGCGCTTCAACGTTCGTACCCAAGGCAGGAGCCCAGTGCGCTAGCAGTGCACGCTGGGATCTGTGCGGGGGGCCGCCCGAAAGGGCGGTCCCTACCGCAATTTCCGACGGCGCCCTGTTGGCCGGCAGCGGCCGCGAGGGGAATGTCTTCGTCTGGAAGGTGGCCGACGGGTCGAGCCGCAACGTCGAGGGCGGCGCGGGCGGGGCGAGAGGTGTTCGGGGTGGCGGTCCGGCCCGACGGTCGAGAGGTGGCCAGCGGGGAGCGCGACGGCACCGTCCGCCTTACCGATCCCGCGACCAATCGGTCGACCGCGGCCGTGGCCGGCGGCACCGGGGCCGTGTGGAGCCTGGCCTACAGCGCCGACGGCTCCCGCCTGGCTTCCGCGGGAGCCGACGGGAGCGTGCTCATCTGGGTTCCCCGAACCCCGAACGCGCCACCCCTGACCCTGCGCGGTCACGAACGGGACGTGTTCGGTGTCGCCCTCCACCCTCGCGACGCGGTAGCGGCGTCGGTGGGCCGGGACGGGACCCTGCGGCGGTGGGAGCTCGATCGGGGCGGGCCGGGGGAGGTGCTTCTCAAGGTCGACGCCGAGCTGAGGTCGGTGGCATTCAGTCCCGACGGCGAAGTGCTCGCCTCCGCCGGGTCCGACGGCGTGGTGCGCCTGGTCTCGAGCCGCACCGGGAAGCGGCTCGGCGACCTCGTCGGCCACGAGGGCGACGTGCGCACGGTGAGCTTCAGCCCCGATGGCCGGTACCTCGCCAGCGCGGGTCGCGATCCAACACCGGCGCGGTCCGGCTGTGGCCGGCGCTCCCCGACTGGGAGGCCCGAGCGTGCGAGGCCGCCGGCCGCAACCTCTCGCCCGTCGAGTGGGACCGGCTGGTCTCGGCGAGCGCACCCTACCGACGCACGTGCCCGCCGTAACCCCCGTATCGATGCGGCGACCATCGCGTGAGGTGGGCCGCCGCCGAAACTAGGCGAGGACGGCGCGGGCCACCAGGTCGGTCCCGAAGGCGGTGAGAATGGCCAGGTAGAGCAGGCCGGTGGCGGCCATGACGGCCGAGTACGCCTTCTCCTTGAGCGCGGCCTGGGTGACGGCGGTGAGGACCAGGGTGGCCACCGCACACGCCACCCAGAACCAGCCGAGCGTGCCGTCCCAGCCGTCGTCGACCGAACCCGACAGCACCGACAGCATCCCGGTCGGAACCAGGAGCAGCGCCACCTCGAGAGGCCAGGTCAGGGCCAGCCAGCGGTTGAGCTCGAGGAGCGGGCCCCGGCCCAGACCGGGCTGCACGAGGTACCAGTGGCCCAGGAGCATGGCGTCGGACACCGCTCCCAGGAAGAGCGCGCCGGCCAGGGTGCGGGCGACGGCGAGCCAGTGGGGCCCGCCGGCGGCGATCCCGGCGGAGACCAGGCCGACGAGACCGATGACCGGGGCGATGATGTCGAGCGCCGGCGGGAACTCCCCCACGGCGGGGGCCGGCGCGCTGGGAGCGGCGCCGGCATCGGGTGCCTGCGTGCCGGCCATCGCCGCCACCCGGGAGGCCTTGCGCTCCTTCCGGGCCCGCTCGCCGGCCACGCCGGCCTTGCGGCGCACGATCGACACTGCCAGGGCCACGCCCGAGGCGACCACCACCCCGATCGAGCAGGCATCCCGGACGGGCACGGCGTCGACCAAGAGGCCGGCGGCGACCCCGCCGAGGGCCAGGACGGCGTAGACGGCCCGCAGCAGCCAGCCGTAGCCGATGCCCACCTCGCGCCGGCGGGTCGTGACCCAGAGGAAGAGCAGCCCGCCCGTCGCCCATTGCAGGAGGACGGTCGCAGCGTCGAGGCGGATCACCCGGCGAGTTTCGCACGTCGCTTCAAAGGCATAGGGTTTCGGATCCGACTCAAGGTCGACGTTGTGAAAGCCGATACTCTAGTAGGGCTGGTTCTTTCGACCCGGGAGGAGCGACACAAGTGTTGAACGGCGCGTTGGAGATTGGGGCCTACTGCTCCTTGGCCGTGGCGATGTCGCTTCTGCTGGTCCGGCTGTTCTGGCCGAAGCTGGCGCCCAAAGTGCAGGCCCGGCGGTTCCGCCGGCGCCTCGGCAAGTTCGACCAGGTCCTGGCGAGCTGGACCGAGGAGATCAAGGCTCAGGACGAGGGCAAGCGCCACGAGCAGACCCACCCCGAGCACACCGAGGACTGAACCGGTCGCCGACGCCGCCGGCTGAGATCAGACGAGTCCCACCGCTCTCCCGCCGTCGACCAGGACGGTGGAGCCGTTGATGAACTTGGCGGGTTCGGAGCAGAGGAAGGCGATGACCCGGCCGAAGTCGGCGGGGTCGCCCATAGGGCCGGCGGGCAGCGAGATGGCCTTCATGCGGTCGGTGGCGTGCGACCCGGGGCAGGCCAGGTTCATGGTGATGCCGTGCTCGAAGAGGTCGGTGGCTGCGGTCTTGGCCCACGCCCACAAGGCGGTGCGGGCGGTGTTGGACAGCGCCAGCGTGGGGATGGGCTGCTTGATCGATGACGAGGTGACGAGGCAGATCCGACCCCACCCGCCGGCCCGCATGTGGGGCACCGCCTCGCGCACCAAGCGGACCGAGGTGAGCAGGTTGGCGTTCAGGGCGGCCTCGAACTGGGCATCGTCGACGTCGAGTGCCCGACCGGGCGGTGGCCCGCCGGCGTTGGCCACCACGATGTCGAGCCGGCCGAAGCGGTCGACCGCGGCCTGCACGAGTTGCGCCGGCACCGCCGGCGTGGTCACGTCGGCCTGGATGGCCAGCACCTCGCCGTAACTCTCCAGCTCCGACCGGGCCGAGGCCAGTGCTTCGGAGCCCCGGGCGCAGATGACCACCTTGGCGCCTTCCTGGGCCAGGGCGACAGCGGCGGCCCGGCCCAGGCCCTTGGAGGCCGCGGTGACCAGCGCCACCCGCCCGGTGACGCCCAGGTCCATCTCAGTGCTCCACGACGGCCAGGGCGTGGTCGGCCCGGTTGAGCGGCTCGGGGCCGGCGTCGGTGGCCACGACGATGTCCTCGATCCGGGCGCCCCAGCGGCCCTCGGCGTAGATGCCGGGCTCGATGGAGAAGGCGTGGCCGGCGAGAAGCGGGTCGCGGTTGCCGCTGACCAGGTAGGGGTCCTCGTGCTCCTCCAGCCCGATGCCGTGCCCGGTGCGGTGGATGAACAGTGGCCCGTAGCCGGCGTCGGTGATGAGGTCGCGGGCCACGCCGTCGATGTCCTGGCACAGCGTGCCGACGCGAGCGGCGTCGACCGCAGCGGCCTGAGCGCCGGCCAGCACCGCGTACAGGTCGCGGAATTCCTCCGGCGCCTCGCCGGTGAAGACGGTGCGGGTGATGTCGGAGCAGTAGCCGTCCAGGGTGCCGCCGAAGTCGCAGACGACCGGCTCCCCGGCGCCGATGGTGCGGGGGCCGGCGTGGTGGTGGGGGCTGGCTGAGTTTGGGCCGCTGGCCACGATGGCAAAGTTGACCGTGTCGTGGCCCTCGTCGACCAAGTGCTGGCCGATGTCCCGGGAGACATCGGCCTCAGTCCGGCCGATCAGGGGGATCTGGCCGGTGACCAGCTCGGTGGCCACCCGGTCGGCCGCCGCCGAGGCCGCCCGCAGGGCGGTCAGCTCGCCGGTGTCCTTGACTGCCCGCAGCGGGCTGGTGATCCGCGACGAGATCATCCACGTCGAGCGCGGTAGCTCGGTCTGGAGGGCGAGCAGGAACGTTGCCCAGGTGCGCTCGGAGATGGCCAGCCGGCGGCGTGACCGCCCGACAACGCCCGTCACCACGTCGATCGGGTTCTCCGTCTCGGCCCACGGCCGCAGCGAGAAGAGCTCGGGCTGCGGTTCGACCCGGGCCGCCTCCAACGCAGGGACCACCAGGATCGCTTCGCCATCGAGGGGAAGGACCAGCATGGTGAGCCGTTCGAGGGGCATGGCCGTGTACCCGGTCAGCCACGGCAGCTCGGCGCCGATGGAAAGCAGGAGGGTGTCGATGCCGAGGTGCCGCATCTCCGCCCGCACAGCCTCGTTGCGGGCGGCCAGGGCGGCAGGCGTGGTGACCATCTCCGGTCAGGGTAGTCAGCCGGCGACTGTGGCAGGCTGCAATCTTCCAACAATCAGGGGGGTTCTGTGCGTACGACGCGGAAATTTGGATGGCTCACGGCTGCATTGCTGACGGCGGGCTTGGTCACAGGAAGCAGCGCGGTCGGGGCGTCTTCGTCCTATGTCCACGCTCAGGGCGCGCTGGCCGACTTCGCGCCGAGCACGGCAAACGCCACCGACGGCGCCAGCGCCGACCTCTGGGCGGCCGCATCGGGTGGGAGCACTGCTTTCCGGGTCTACTTCTCCGGGCTCAACCCGGCTGCCGCCGGCACCACCTTCGGCGTGCACATCCACGTCGGGCCGTGCGTTGCAGGCAATGGCGCTGCGGCCGGCGCCCACTACAACACGGGCGGCACGCCCAGCACCACCACCGAGGTGTGGCTGGACTTCACTGTCCGGGCCGGCGGGTACGGCTATGCCACCACCACGGTGCCGTTCGTGATTGCCCCGGGCACGGCCCAGTCGATGGTGATCCACGCCCTGCCGACCGGCGTCGGTGGCGCTGCCGGCGCC
>JANMRJ010001070.1:0-5046 GCA_031370985.1 Acidimicrobiales bacterium | reverse complement strand
GAAGAACAGCAGCCACTGGAAGATCGCCCGGCCGGCCGTGGCCGACGCCAGCAGGTTGACCCCGCCGTCGAACTGGCCGCCCTGGGCCGCGGCCACGTAGACCCACCGGAGGATCAAAGTCAGGATGACGAGGTACAGCGTCAGCACCAGCCAGACGTGGCGTCCCCGCATCCGTTGTTTCAGTTCCCGGGCCAGCACCGGGTTGAGGGGCGGCAGCCCACGGCGCACATTCACTGGAGCGTCCCCTCGGTGACATCCATGAACAGCTGCTCCAAGCCGGCGCCCTCCTCGCGGAACTCGACGACCGGCAGCCCCTCGTCCACCACCAAGCGGTACAGCAGGTCGCGCTGGGCCACCTCGCCGGTCACCGTGTAGCGCTGGACCTCACCCCCGGCCAAGCGGACAACGACCTGGTGACCGCCACGAAGACGGTCGCCGATCTCTCCGGGCTCGCCCGACGCCAGCAGCCGCCCGGCCTCCATGATCGCCACATGGGAGCACATCTCATCCATCTCGGTGAGGATGTGCGAGCTGATAACCACCGTCTTGCCCATGGCCCGCAGCTCGCCGAGCAGCGTCCGAAGCTCCACCCGGGCCCGGGGGTCGAGGCCGCTGGCCGGCTCGTCGAGGATGAGCACATCGGGGTCGTGGACGAGGGCGCGGGCCAGGGCCAGGCGCTGCTTCATGCCCCGAGACAGCGACTCCACCATCGCGTCGCGCTTGACCTCCAGGCCCACCAGTTCCAGCAGCCCGTCGACCAGGCCGTTCCAGCTCGAGCGGCGCAACTCGTGGGCCGCAGCGAAGAACTCGAGGTACTCGTCGACCCGCAGGTTGTCATAGACGCCGAGCACGTCGGGCATGTAGCCGAGGTGGCGGCGGACGGCACGGGCGTCGGTCGACGGGTCGAACCCCATAACCTCGGCCCGGCCGGCGCTGGGCGAGACGATGGAAGCCAGGATGGCGAACGTCGTGCTCTTGCCGGCGCCGTTGGGACCGATGAGGCCGAACACGCTGCCCGTCGGGATGTCGAGATCGAGCCCGTCGACCGCGGTCAGGCTGCCGTAGCGCTTGGTCAGGGCGACGGTGCGAACGGCGATCTCGGTGCCGGTGCCGGTCATGGCGACCGCGCCAAGGTGAAGGCGACGCCTTGGTCGATGGAGACGGACCCCGGCGTCCGGGCGTAGACAATGCCGTCCTTGACCGCGGCTGGCGGCACGGTCAGCTCGGCCTGGAACCCGGCCGGCGCGATCGCTTGCTGGGCCGCCGCGCACTTGAGCGCCCCCGGAGGGCAGCCGAAAATGATCGCCGGCCCACCACCAAGCCGGTTCTGGACTGCGCAGGCCGGCCCATCACAGATCGCCGGCCTCCAGCCGCCGTCCTGCCAGAACTCGATCACGCCGACCGGGCTCTGGAGGACGAGCTTCGACGGATCGGTGCCCGCCGGCAAAACGAAGCGCACCACAGACCCTGCGCCATTGCCGCCCCTGGCGAAGGGATCACGGACGATGTCGCGCCGGGCCGTGAGAAGCAACGGAGCCTGGGCGGCGGCGGCGACCGGCGCCCGGACGAGCACCACCGTCCGGCCCTTCGGCCTCGAGACGTTCCCTGAGGCTCGCAGCTCGGGGGTGAATTCCCTCGTCCAACCGGCGGCCACCACGGCGTCGGTGGCCAGGTAGTTGAGCCCTCCCTGGCTGAGGGCGGCCTGCCACAGCCCGAAGTCGATCGGGCCGTTTTGCTCCATCGCGCCGTCGGGCCCGGCCCACACGTCGATGCCGCCGCCACCGACATCTGACCGGGCCATGCCGGCGTCGGGCACGGCAAAGGCCCGCGCCTCGCCCGGGCCCAGCCTGCCGACCAACGCGGTCGCCGGTCCAACGAACACGGTCGCGGCGTCGATGGTGAAGGAGGTCGCGTTCTAGAGGTTGCCCGTCACCCGTCCGCCGACATCGGTGGCGGCGGTCACTTCGAGGCCGCCGGCGCCGGGCGCCGGCCCGCTGGCGTGCACCAGGCCGAACTGCCCGGTCTCGAGCGGCACCCTGATCTCGGGGCCCTCGCCGGTCAGGTTCACGCCACTTGGGGTACCCGCACCCGGTCCGAGGTCGGGAAACGCGCCGCTGGCCCAGCCGAACGGGAAGCCGATCCGCGCCGTCTCGCCGCTCCGGGAGGCCACCCCGACATAGACGGTGGCGACCGGGCCGGCGGGGCCCGTCGACAGCACGGTGCCGTGCACGAGCTGTGTCGCCTTGCGGAGGTTGCGGCCGACAACGTAGCTGCCGCTGGAGAACACGATGGCGATCAGGGGTATGGCGATCCACGCCAGCTCGGGCCGACCCCGGCGGCGGACAACGAAGAAGAGGGCCGGTCCGACGGCCACGACGTAGACGGCCAGGAAGCCGACCAGCCAGCCGATCTCCGGAGTCCGCAAGCCGGCGTCACGGGCGAGGGTGAAGGCGAGGGCCTGCCCCCCTTCGAACCGGGCGGAGGGTGTCCCAAACCCCGACGGCTCCACCAGCCCCGACCAGCGGTTGGCGGCGATGGCGCCGTCGGTCGCCACCACCTCCCCCAGGCCGGCGGCGGCGCGACCCCGCGCTCCCGGCTGCCAGGCGTCGGGAAGACCCCCGACGGCCTGGCCCCTCGCCGCGTCCACCATCAGCCTCCCGCCGCGGTCGAGCCAGCGCAGGACGCCGGCCCGCGCCGCCGGGGAGAGCCGGCTCAGCTCGTCGGCGTCGGCCGCCAGCGTGGAGAGCGGGCCGAGGCTGGCCGGCGCCCCCTCCAGCTCCGCCTCGCCGACTGCGGCGAAGCGTGCGGTGCCGGCGTCGACGGCGAGCGGAGCGGGGCCGGGGACGGCCCGACCCCGCAACGCCCCCGGGAGGATGCCGACCAGCTCGGTGTCGAGGGCGGCCCGGATGGCGGTCTTCCCCGACGCCACCACCCGGTCGTCCTGGCGCAGACGGGCGGTGACATCGGGGTTCGGGTTGAGCCCGGCCGGGGCGGTGATCAGGAACTGTTTCTGGCCGCCTCCCGGGACCTCGACGGCCATGGCGACGGGGACCCCGTGCTCCGGGTTGCCCACCACCACCTCCAAGGTGCCGCGCACCAGCCGGTCGGCCGACACCCGGACCCGCACGGGTACCTCCTGGCCGGGGATGAATGAGCCGGCGTAGCCGGCGTCGACCTCCATCGTCGTCTCCGCCGACGCCGGCCCAGCCCCCAGCACCGACGCCGTCGCCGCGACAACAGCGACGAGTGCCCACCAGCGTCCGCCGCCGCCTACCGGTCGCACCATCGCCCCTCTCGTCCTGCCAGCACGGTCAGTCTCTCAGACGTAGCCACGCGCGCTTTGGTTCCACCATCTCATGAAGTGGCATGGCCGCGTACTCGGGCCCGGCCGGGCGCTCGTGCGTCGACCTCTGCTAGACAGGTGAAGGTGACGGCGAATGGGGCGGGACGGAACATTCGAACCCTCGGCGACCGGTGATGTCCCGTGACCTGCACGATCATCGAACCCCTTCGAGGAGTGAGCGATGAGCTACCTGAACCCGGTGCGGCTCCATTTCGCGGGCCAGTTCCAGGCGTCGGTTTCTACCGTCAACAACGACCCTGAGCATTACGACATCTCGAAGTTCAAGCCGGAGTACCAGGACCTCCAGACCCGGACTGCGGCCAATGGGTGGTTCAACCCCCGCGGCGACGCGACCTGGCGCCTGCTCGGCTGCAAGGTCACTGGGGCCTGGATGGGCCCGGGAACGAAAGTCCCCGCCAGCGACCCCGTCTGGACCTACATCGTCGCCGACTCCGACCGTAATGTGGCGGCGAAGCTGGTCGACCTAGACCCCGAGCAGCAGCTGGTGTCAACGGTGTTCGGGTTCGAGGTTCGGATCTGCTCAACCGCCGGCGAGACCCTGGCCAGGGGCACGTTCGAAGCGGCTCCGTTCACCGACATCTGGTCGCGCACCGAGAGCCCGTCGCCTGGCGACGCCGACGCCGGCGCGTGCTACCAGTCCGTCCTGACCGACCTCGAGTGGGTCGACATCAGCGCGTCGCCGTTCCTTACCCAGCTCTACGAGTCCGCCATCGACGGCAAGTTATCGATCAAGTTCAACGTCGACAGTTTCAACCTGCAGTTCAGATCGCCCGACTTCATGCGGGGGCGCATCACCGGCACGATCGGACCGGCGGCCGCCGACGAACCCCATCAGCTCGTCCGTGGACGCCACTTCATGACGACCAGCAAGTCGAATGGCGGCTTCTTCGCCCCCGCCGGCGACGTGAACTTCTGTGTGGCACGAGTCGACCCGGTGCTACGGAAGGTCTACCTCGACCTCGGCAACGCGCTGCCAATAGGGCCCACGGGCGCGCCGGTCGACCTCGGCCCGATCACTCTGGCTGCCATCGTGGCGTCGGGGAACGGTCCCCGCGCCATCGTGGTCGACGCGCTCCCGGCCGCGACCTACACCGACGCGGCCTGGTACGGCGCGACGGCGGGCGTCGTCGAGCTTCCGGCCACGCGGCCCCTCACCGACAATGAGCTGAGCGCCATCAGCGACAACCCCCTCGCCCTCGCCACGTCACCACCGGGGGGCACGACAGCCATTGCGATCGCCGAGCCGCCGGGCGGGGAATACGTTCGGGCCGACCAGTTCGTGTTCCGAATGAGCCCCGGCGAAGGCGCCGACGCCCGGCTCCATGCCAGCCGTTTCGGCGCGCCCTACGCCGGCGCCCGCATCATCGTCCTCTTCGATCCGAGCCAGCTACAAGGGCCACCGCCAGATGTCGCGACCCCAATCGACGCCATCAGCTACCCGTCCCTCGTGACCGCTGACGCCAACGGCGTGGCCACGCTCCCGATCGACGCGTCCGATCCGGGCAATCCCCGCGACTTCATCGATGGTCAGGTGTACGGACTGCGTCCGGTGCTCGAGGACACGGTCTTCTCACCGGGTTCGGCTTACCCGTTCAACCCTTCCGACTTCATCAGCCTGCTGGTCTGGGACTCCTTCATGCCCTCAGAAGACCCCATCACGTGGTTCGGGAGCCTCCAGCCCG